>CACZPX010000130.1 GCA_902783095.1 uncultured Lachnospiraceae bacterium | reverse complement strand
GCCCATATCCGGTACCGTTTTCCGGCCAATGACATCATTCGTGCTTCATGCAGGAGGAACAGACATGACGCTTCAGCAGATGATCGAATACAAAAATGCGTGGAACTGGACCAACGAAATGATCTCCGGACGGTCCGGCGTTCCAGTGAGCACCGTCCGCAAGATCTTCTCCGGCGCAACGGCAGCGCCCCGTTACGCGACCCTGTGCGCGCTCGAAGCCGCCTTTCTGGAAGAGACCTGGCACCGGGATCCGGATTTTGAGAAAATCAAAAAGGCCGGCTGCCTGTGCGATCCCCATCCGCTGCCGGAGGGATATACGGCAAACCGTGCCGCGGAGGTTGTGCCCGTCTATCAGATCCAGGAGAAAAAGCCCGGGGAATATACGCTGGAGGACTACTATGCGCTTCCGGACGATCAGCGCGTGGAACTGATCGACGGGACCTTCTTTGTCATGGAAGCTCCCGGCGTCCTGCACCAGATCATTGACGGGCTTATTCTCCATCAGCTGTTCAGCTACATAGCGGAAAAGGGCGGTTCCTGCATCCCGCTCGCCGCGCCGACGGACGTCCAGCTCGACTGCGACGACCGGACCATGGTGGAGCCGGACGTGCTGGTCGTCTGCGACCGCAGCAAGCTCAAAGACCGCTGCGTGTACGGTGCGCCGGACCTGGTCATGGAGATCCTGTCCCCGGCCACGCGCAAAAAAGATCTGTACCTGAAGCCGTACAAATACCAGGCTGCCGGTGTGCGGGAGTACTGGATCATCTATCCCAAAGAGGAAAAGGTCCTCGTCTACGATTTTGACCACGACGTACCGCCAATGATCAGCGGCTTTGACGCAAAGATCCCCGTCGGGATCTTCGACGGGGACTGCGTGATCGATTTCTGTCAGATCCGTGAGCGGACCGCGTTTCTGCGGGAGCGCCCGGAGGATCCGGACTAAAACAGCAGCCTGCTCTATCCGGTCCGGCCTGTCCGCAAGGTCCCCGGCCCGGCGGTTTTTTAAAGGCAGAGTGCCTCTATCACCCGCGCCACGCCCTCTTCGTCGCAGGAAGGCGCCACGCGGTCTGCCGCTGCGAACACGTCCGGCTCCGCATTGGCCATGGCCACGCCGATCCCGGCCGCACGCAGCATGGGTATGTCGTTTAGGCCGTCCCCAAAGGTCATCGCCTGCGCCGGATCGATGCCCAGATAGCTGCACAATAGCAGCACCGCGTCGCCCTTGTTGGCCTTTTTGTGAGTGATCTCTATATTATTAATGGTAGAGCTGGCTACCGAAAGGCCCGGGAACAGGGCCCGCATCCGCGCCATATAGCGCGGCTTTTCCGCGGGATCCGTGACGTAAAACTGGATCTTCTGCACGGAGCCGCCGTAGTTTTTCACGGCCTGCTTCAGATCCGGCACCGGCTCGCGCTCCCGTCGGACCATGGTCAGGGTATCCTCGTCCAGCGCAAATTCGGTCACGCGCGCGTGGTGCGCCGCCCCCATCCGGTTTTTGTTGGCAAAGCAGCACTCATAATAGACCGGCAGGCCGTCCAAAGTCTCCATCACGGCGAGCGCGGTCTGCGGATCGATCTCGTTTACGGCAATGTCCCGTCCCTTTTCCAGATCGATGCTGCGCGCGCCGTTTAAGGTGATGATGTGCCGCACAAAATCGTGTCCCTTGATATAATCCGGCACCACGGAGACCGCCCGCCCGGTGGCGGGGACAAAGACAACGCCATTTGCCACAGCGCGGCGAATGGCGTCGATCGTTCTTTGTGTAAACTCTTTTCTGGTATTGAGCAGGGTCCCGTCCAGGTCCGTCGCGATCAGGCGGATGTTTCGGTCCATATCTCTGTCCTCTTTCCGGCTCCGCCGCTGCCGCGCCGTGCCTGTTGTATATTTCGCCTTCTTGGCGGTCCGCCGTTATTCCGTCCGGGATGCCGGGGCTTTTTCCGTCTCCGGCGCTTCCGCGGCAGACCCTTCCGTTTCGGCTTCCTCCGTTGCGGCTTCGCCCTCCGGTCCCGCTTCGCCGTCCGCCGGCAGCTCCTCCCGCAGACCGCTGCGCCGGTTGGCCTTTGTGAGCACCAGAAAACCGTACAGGATCAGCGGCACCACCATGGTGCACACGACGGCGACCTTCAGCAGAAACTGCGCCGTCTCGCTGCCGATCAGCGCCAGGATCAGACAGGCCAGATACATGCCTCCCAGCAGCACGATGGCCGTCCAGGCAAAGACGCGCCGCCGGTTCATCGAATGATCAGGTCCTCTCTGCCGGGACCGTTGGATACCATGGTGACCGGAACGCCCAGACCGGCTTCCACAAATTTGATATAGTTGCGGCAGGCTTCCGGCAGCTCGTCAAAGGTCTTGATGCCGCGGATGTCGCACTTCCAGCCGGGCAGCACTTTAAACACCGGCTTGGCCTTGGCCAGCTGCGCGGTGGCAGGGAAGTCCTTGGTCACCTTGCCGTCGATCTCGTAGCCCGTGCACACCGGGATCTCGTCCAGATAGCCCAGCGCGTCCACCACGGTCAGGACCGCCTGCGTTGCGCCCTGGATGCGGCAGCCGTAACGGCAGGCCACCAGGTCGATCCAGCCCACGCGGCGCGGTCTGCCCGTCGTGGCGCCGTATTCGCCCTTGTCGCCGCCGCGCTTTCTCAGCTCCTCCGCCTCATCGCCGAAGATCTCGCTTACGAAGGCGCCCGCGCCCACCGCGCTGGAGTAAGCCTTCACCACGGTGATCACGTCCTTGATCTCATAGGGCGGGATGCCGGCGCCGATGGCGCCGTAGGCAGCCAGCGTGGAAGAAGAGGTGACCATCGGGTAGATGCCGTGATCCGGGTCCTTCAAGGAGCCCAGCTGGCCCTCCAGCAGGATGGTCTTTCCGTCTTTGATGGCCTGCGCCAGATAGGCGGAGGTATCGCACACGAACGGCTTGATCATATCCCGGTACTGATGGAGCTCTTCCAGCAGTTCCTCTTCCTTTAACAGCGGCTTATGATACAGATGCTCCAGCATCACGTTCTTTAAGGTGCAGATCTTCTTTACGCGCTCTACCAGCACGTCTTCGTCAAAGAGTTCGGACACCTGGATGCCGATCTTCGCGTATTTGTCGGAATAGAACGGCGCGATGCCCGACTTGGTGGAGCCGAAGGACTTGCCGCCCAGGCGCTCTTCCTCATAGGCGTCAAACTGCATATGATAGGGCATCAGGATCTGCGCGCGGTCGGATACCAGCAGGTGCGGCATGGGCACGCCCTGCGACGTAAGCGCTTCCAGTTCCTTGATCAGGTAGGGGATGTTCAGCGCCACGCCGTTTCCGATGATGTTGGTGATGTGATCGTAGAAAACGCCGGACGGCAGCAGATGCAGCGCAAATCTGCCGTAATCATTGATGATGGTATGGCCCGCGTTGCTTCCTCCCTGGAAGCGGATGACGATGTCCGACTGGCCTGCCAGACGGTCCGTGACCTTACCCTTTCCTTCATCCCCCCATGCTGCTCCGACGATTGCTCTGACCATGCTTCGGTCCTCCTGTATTGATCGCAATTTTTGCTTTTTTCGGTGCGGTACGCGGCCGTTTCATCCAATGCACGCCGCATACCACGACATATTACTATACCGAAATTCTCTCATGATTTCAAGGAAAATCCCGCTTTTGTCCCCGTCTATTCCTTATATTTTTATGATATTGCAGCGGCAGGGCTGTCGGTGGGCCTCCCAGTTCCGACTGCAAGGCTATTGCCCCGGTGGCTTGGCAGCGCCCCGGTTACATGGCATTACCCCGGCAGCATGGCGGCGCCGTGCTTTCACGAAAGCCCTTGGCAAGGCAAGGGACGGATCGAGCCTCCCGAGGACTGTCTGAGCGCAGCGAGTTCCGCAGGGAGGCGAGTGTCTATCCGGACCGCAGCCGAGCCTAGTCGCT
>CACZPX010000129.1 GCA_902783095.1 uncultured Lachnospiraceae bacterium | reverse complement strand
GCCAGCTGCGAGGCGGCCTTTTCCGCGTCGCCCGCGGTAAAATCGATGTAGCCGCCCATCTTCGCAAAGCGGATGGCGTCGTCGTAGCAGTTGCCCAGGTGGGTGGGGCGGAAGACGGTGATGGGCAGGTCGCAGCCGTTTACCGCGTCGAACAGGACGGAGAGCCCGCCGGGCATGCGGCCCGTGTGCAGATGCACGATGCCCGCCTTGCCGGAGAGCAGGCCGGCCACGCGCGCGTGCGCGCCCAGCCGAATCAGTTCGTCTCTGGTGATCTGCGGGCCGCGGTGGTCACTGATGGCGATCTTGATGCCGATCATCGGGTCGATAAAGGCAATGTCCCGCTCCGCCGACCCCGTGAGCGTGGGAGAGGGATAGTCGTAGGAACCGGTGAGGCACCAGGCGGAGATCCCCTGCTCGCGCAGGGCGTAGACCTTGGAGACCAGGTTCTCTACGCTGCGGGTGATGCCGTCCGTGCCGAGCAGGCCCACCAGAGACGTGACGCCGCCCTCCACGATGGAGGAGAGGGTGATCTCGGGGACCTTGTAGATAAAGCCGCCTTCCCCGCCGCCGCCCGTCACGTGGACGTGCTGGTCAAAGTAGCCGGGGACGCCCACGCGGCCCTCGGCGTCATAGTCCTCCGCCAGGGTTCCGTAGGACGTCAGATCCGCGGCAATCGCGGCGATCCGGCAGCCCGCAAACAGCAGGTCGCAGGGCTCGGCCGTTTTGGAGAGGAGGCGGACGTTGCGGATCAGTTTCAGTGCGCCGTTTTTCATGGTTGGATCCTCCTGATTGGATACCGTCCGGTCTGCCGCACCGTAACCCTGCGGCAGGCGTGGACGGTGGTTTACACGAAAATTTGTTTACTATTTTTAGTATAGCATGGAAAAAGGCGCGGTCAATCAAAATGTGGCTTGGCGCCGCAAAAAGGAGGGGGTATACTAAAAACGGACAAGGACTGTTCACAGGAGGAACCATGGATTACCGTATCCTGATCGTGGAAGATGAGCCGAAGCTGCGCGCCCTGCTGTGCGACTGGCTTGCCGGCAAAAAGGACGAGCCGGTGCCCGCCGCAAACGGAAGGGAGGCGCTGCGCCTGCTGGAGGATATGTCGTTTGACGCCGTGCTGCTGGACGTGATGATGCCCGGCCTGGACGGCTTTTCCGTGTGCCGCGCGGTGCGGAAGGACTCGGACGTGCCCATCATCTTTCTGACCGCCCTGTCCGACGAAGAAGACAAGCTCTACGGCTACGAACTGGGCGCGGACGACTACGTGACCAAGCCCTTTTCCATGGCGGTGCTCTACGCCAAGGTGGACGCGCTGATCCACCGCCGCAGGGGGAGCATGCGCACCGGGGATCTGCTGACGGCCGGCCCGCTCAGTCTGCGCCTGTCCACCAGACAGGTGTTCGCGGACGGGACCGAGGTGGCGCTCTCGCCCAAGGAGTACGCGCTGCTGGAGTGCCTGATGAAGAACCGCGGCCTGGTCTTAAGCCGCGAACAGCTGCTGGTCCGCTGCTGGGGGTACGACTACGAGGGCGAGGCCCGCGCCGTGGATACGCAGATCAAACGCCTGCGCGAAAAGCTGGGGCCGCACGCCGGCTGCATCAAAACGGTGATCAAGGCGGGCTATAAGCTGGAAGGGTAGGATGTAAGACGCCGCCCCGTATGGCCGCCTAAAACAAAACAGACCGTCAGGAAAGTGCGCCGCGCGGCGCGCTTTTGTGCTATAATCGGATCGTGTTTCAAAAAGCGGCTTTCGCGTTTTTAGGTCCCACCGGAGGGAAAGCCAGGAAAGGAAAGATGCGGCGGACGGCCGCATCGCAAAGGATATGCGGTCTGACAGCGGAAAAGATGCACGGATCGAACTGCTGCGCTTTGTCGCGGCGGTGTTCATCATGATCGGCCATATGGGAGCCTTCGGCTGCGGGTTTAAGCGGCCGTTTACGGAAAACTGGTTCTACGTGGAATTTTTCCTGATGCTCACGGGATATTTTACCGCAAGGCACTTTGCGCTGCCGGCGCAGGGCGCGCCGGTGGAGACGGCGCTACGGTACACGGTCCGGAAATTCCGCCGCTTTCTGCCCTATACCACGGGGGCGGTGCTCATCACCTACGGCGTGGTGTTTCTGCCCAACCTGCTCAAGTACGGGTGGAAGTCGTTTTTAAGCTGTCTGCAGCCCATGCCCGCGGAGATGCTGTATCTGTCCGCGGCAGGCAGGGACGGCGCGCAGCTGTTTGTGATGTGGTTCATCTCCGCCATGTTTCTGGTGTTTCCGCTTTTCTGCCTGCTGCTGCAGTTTAAAAACCGGACGCTCGTCTTGTGGCTGTCGGCCCTGGCGGCGGGCGTCTACTATCAGTTCAAGCCCAATTTCGGCGATCACGATTTTCCCAACCAGCTCTTTCGCGTATTCTGCGGCATGTGCGCCGGCACGGTGATCTGGTTTGCCGCCGAATGGCTGAAAAAGAAGAAGCTCTCCGGCGCGCTGCGGGGGCTGCTCACGGCCGCGGAGGTGCTGCTTATCCTGGCGCCCATCGCGCTCACGTTCAAAAACATCGTCTGGCTGCGCTGGTTTTTATGGTGTTTTTTCCTGAGCCTGATCATTCTGTTTTCCGGACAGTCGCGCATCCCGTCGGTCTCGCTTAAGGTCACGGACCTGCTGGGGCGGCTCTCCATGCCGATGTTCATCTGGCATCTGGCGGTGGCGCACGTCATCAACTGGAAGTTTTCCGCCTGCAGCCGGCCGGTCAAGTGCGCGGTCTTTTTTGGCGGCACGCTGTTCGTATCGGTGCTGAACATGACGCTCGCGGATGCGGCCGGCAGGGCGTGGGAGCGGCGAAGGGCGCGGGCAGCGCGCTGAACGGCGCAAAAAAGATCAAATCTTAAAAGATTTCCAAACTGACACAGAACTGCCACATCGCCCGCTTATACTCTGCGCAGAATATAACGCGGGAGGTGTGTCATGCGGACAAAAGAAAACAAACCGGTCCGGTCCAGACGGGCGTTCAGACGAAGCCTGATCCTCGCGCTTGCGGTGGTCTGGCTGCTTTTTGCGGCGCTTTTGACCTATGTGACGGCCTGTCATCTGTATAAGGACTTTTCACAGACGGCTGCGTCCTATGCGGACAACGTGTCCCTGATCGGCAATCTGGACGCCTGGTACGTCCGTCCGGAGCTGGACTGGTACTACGGACAGCAGTACGCGCATCCGGACCGGCTGATCCACGACATGCAGCAGATCTACCTGCGGCAGGGCGGCGGCTATTACATGGCGATGCGGGATCCGGAACTGCCGCTTGCAGATCTGCTGATCCCGGATGCGGCGTACCCGGTCGACACGGCGGTGCTGTATTACGACGCGGACGGGTCGCTGATGTTCCGGAACGGGTCGATCCTCACCTTCTCCTGCTGTACGTTTGAAGAGATGGAAGCCTATGCGGAGAAAGGGCTGGCGCCGGATCACTACGGCTGGATCGACCTGGCCGCGCTGCCGCAGGGGGAGAGTTTTTTGAAAAAACTGCAAAACGAGACCGCGGACAACGTAGGAAATCTGTTCCGCTACGGCGTGCTTCGCCTGACCGGATACCGCGGCGGCGTAAAGGATACGCAGTTTTTCCCGGAAG
>CACZPX010000128.1 GCA_902783095.1 uncultured Lachnospiraceae bacterium | reverse complement strand
GCCCCGATGCGCAGCAGTTCTTCCACGGAGTCGTCCTTTAACAGGCTCTGGGAGAGCCGCAGCGTGGCGGCGTCCAGCCGCTGGGACTTTAACAGCCGGCTTTTGGTAAACTGCATGAGCGCCATCACGTTGTTGTCCGCTGTCATCATCACCCAGTCCGGGGCATTGGACTGATAGTTTTCCAGCCCGGGATTGTCCGGGACCAGCAGATACAGGCCAGTCGGATGCGTGGAGATGCCGATAAACTCGGACACCGGGAGGATAAAGACGGTGCCGTGCGTGTCGGACAGGCCGGGATAGATATGAAAGACAGCGTCGTTGATCACCTGCTCCGTATGCTGCAGCCGGTACTGCGCAAGCGGAAACCGGGATGCCAGTTCATGCTGAAAAGAACCGAAAGAGATCATGGCAGAGTGCTCCTTTCTCTGTCTTGATTATACCACGAACGGCGGCAATGACAACAGCAATTGTGCAGTCTGCACAAAGCGGTACTTTATAAATCATACAAACCAACAAGGAAATGGACATGGTAAATAAATATAATTTATCTTAATTTTAGAAATTCGTGAGTCTTTCGTCAGGTTTGGATTACAAAAATTAAGGAGGAGACGATGGCAGATTTATATTTGAAGAATGCGACTGTCGTGGACGTACGCAACAAGGTTCTGAAGGAGAACCAGTGCCTGAAGGTGACGGACGGCAAGTTTGCCGCCTGCACGGAGATCCCGGCCGACGCCAAGGTCGTGGACTGCGAAGGCAAGTTTGTGGCTCCCGGCCTGATCGACGCGCACGTGCATCTGGTCTGGGACGGCCGTTCGCCCGACCCGATGACCGACACCGTTGTGGACGGCGACTTTGTGAGCTTTGCCAGAGGGTGTGAGAACGCCCTGCGTTCCTTAAAGGCCGGCGTGACCTACACCCGCGACGTGGGCAGCTGCCACGACACGGCGTTCCCGCTGGCAGAATCCATCAACCGCGGCATCGTGCCCGGCTGCCGCATCATCCCCTGCGGCGGCGCCATTCAGGGCTCCTACGGCCACTGCCCGATGATCGGCACCATCTGCGACACCGAGGCCGAGCTGATCGCCAAGATCAAGCAGCTCAAGGCCATGTACGTCGCCCATAAGATCGCCGGTCCGCACTGGATCAAGATCATGGCCAGCGGCGGCGCGGCAGGTCTGGAGGACGTGGGTCCCTGCATGTACTCCCCCAAGGAGCTGGAGACCATCGCCTACGAGGCGCACCGCCTGAACATGAAGGTCGCGGCGCACGCCCTGTCCTATGACGCCATCAGCAAGTGCGTGGACGCGGGCATCGATACCATCGAGCACGGCGCGGAGATGACGCCGGAGATCCTGCAGCAGATGAAGGAGCACGGCCAGACGTGGGTCCCCACCCTCGCCGTTTACAAGATGCTGGCGGAGAGCCGCGGCGTCGTGGCGGACATCATCGTGGACAAGTCGGAGCTTGTGACCATCAAGCAGAAGGCCTCTTTTGCCAAAGCCATGGAGATCGGCACCAACATCATCATGGGTTCCGACGCGGGTTCCGCAAACTTCGGCCCGCATCCGTCCGGCCTGGTGGAAATGCTCGCCATGGAAGCCTACGGCATGCCCAAAGACGAAGTGCTCCGCTGTTCCACGGTCCACTCCGCCGAGACGCTGGGCATCAAAAACTACGGCGCGGTGGAAGAGGGCTTTACGGCCGACTTCGTGATCCTGAACGCCAACCCGCTCACCGAGGGCGTATCCGCCTACATGAACGAGCTGGTGTGCGTGTACAAGGGCGGCGAGCCCGTATAAGCGCGGCGGCGCAGGCATAGAGCCTGCGGTATAGGACCGTCCGCTGCGTCATCAACCTGAACCTGATTGGCAAATCACGTTTCGGTCCGTTACAGTGATCAGGCCAATTCAAAATAAAGAGAGAGGAGAATACTATGCATCAACTTGAAACAAGACCGGGTATGCTCGTTATCGTAGTCATTTACCTGGTAGGTCTTGCCCTCCTGGGCATGTACATGTTCAACAAGGAAAAGAAGCTGGAAGCCAAAGGCAGCGGCACCAAGGAATTCTTCCTGGCCGGCGGTTCCCTTGGCAAGCTGGTCGCACTCGGCACCATGCTGGCTACCTACACCGGTAACGGCACCGTCGCCGGCGGCGGCAACAGCTTAACTTACAACTTTGGTATCTGGACGGGTATCTGCTTCTCGATCCCTCCGCTGCTTTCCTTCACCTTCTTGGGCATCATTGCCCCGAAGATCCGTGAAAGCGGCTGCATCACCTGCGCACAGCTCATTGAAAAGAAGTTCGGCTCCAATGCCCGTACCTTCGCCGGCGCGATCCTGATGCTGTCCATGATCTCCATCGTTTCCTATCAGTTCAGCGGCCTGGCCAACATCCTGTACGCCACCCTCGGCGTTCCGGTCGTGTGGGGCCGTCTGATCGGTGCAGTCCTGATCGTCGGTCTGGCCTTCGGCGGCGGTCTTAGAACCGTCGCGGCAACAGACGCAATGTCCGCGTTCCTGATGGTCATCGGTCTGCTGATCGGCCTGCCGGTCCTGTTCAACGCGGTCGGCGGCTTCGGCGCCATGGTCGACTATGCCAAGGCCAACAACCCCGGCGAGCTGACCTTCTTCGGCACCACCGCAAACTTCTGGCAGTGGCTCGGCGGCTATGTCCCGCTGTTCTTCCTGACCATCGGCGACCAGAACTACTATCAGAGAATCAACTCCGCGAAGGATCTGAAGACCGCACGCTTCAGCCTGTTCGGCACCGGTATCGCAGCTCTGGTGATCAACACCATCGTTGCGTTCTATGCCTTCACGGCTAAGCAGTGGTTCGGCGCCAACATCTCGGCTTCCCAGGCTCTGATCTCCACCGCCACCCTGATGCCCACCATCCTCGGCGGCATCGTGCTGGCTGCGGCAGGCGCCTTCTCCGTGACGACCGGTGACTCCTACCTGCTGTCCGGCGCTTCCAACTTCACGCTGGATATCTACAAGAACAAGATCAACAAGAACGCCACTGAGCAGCAGCAGTTGAAGGTCACCCGTATCTTCATTCTGGTGGCCGGCGTGTTTGCATTCGGTATCCTGCAGCTCTTCCCTTCGGTACTGGCCATACAATACTGGGCCTATACGATATCCGCCGCAGGCATGACGCCCGCCATCCTTGGCGCCCTTCTGTGGAAGAAGTCGACCAAGTGGGGCGGTGTCGTATCCATGGCGCTTGGTACTCTGATCACGATCAGCTGGGAGTGGGAACTCCAGAAGGTCACCGGCGTGCAGACCATCTTTGCGGCTCTGCCGGTTGCCGTGATCGCGCTGATCGTCGTATCTCTGGCTACCCAGAAGTCCAACAAGGTCGCAGCGTAATGCTGCGGCCTTCGGGCTACGGGGACTATAAGGGGCTTGTATTTGCTTTGATAACTGTAACGGACCGAGAGTATTCGAAAGAATGGGGGAATTGATATGAAGTATACAAAGATCAAATGCGGAAAGCTGTACGACGGCGTGCACGACCAGCTCTTTGACAACATGGAGATCCTGGTCGAGGGACGGGTGATCAAGGAGATCGGCAAGACGGTCGCCTCCCCCGAAGGCACGGAAGTGATCGACCTTTCCGATATGACCGTAACGCCCGGAATGATCGACGCCCACGTCCATACGCCGTTCTTTGACTGGCACGACGTCTACCTGGACACGATCTACAATTCCGACGGCTACCGCGCACTGGCCGCTTATCACTGCGCGGAGCGCAGCCTGCACGCAGGCTTTACCACCATCCGTTCCATCGGCTGGTTCAAAGAGTCGTATGAACTGGATGTAAAGAGGGCCATCAACGAGGGATATCTTCCCGGCGCGAGGATGGTCGTAGCACCGCACCTGCTGGGCACCACCGGCAGCCACGGCGACCTGACACAGAGTGTCCGCTCCAATCCGGACCTGATGGACTGGATGGAGCATGTACAGTATAAAGGCACCGGCGACGGTCCGGAATTCTTCCGCGCAGCGGTGCGCCGCGACAAGAAGATCGGCGCGGATTTCATCAAGATCATGGCGACCGGCGGCTATGCCACTCCAAACGATGATCCGGAAGATATCCAGATGAGCGATTCCGAACTGCAGGCCATCTTCGACACCGCCAAGGAAGTGCACATTCCCGTCACCGCGCACGTGTACGGCCCGGCACTGATGCAGAAGCTTGTGAACTTCGGCATCGACGGCATGGAGCACGGTTCCATGATGGACAAGGAGACCGCGGCCATGATCGAAGCGGCGGGGACCTATCTGGTGCCCACCTTCTGCCCGTATCAGGACTGCATTGAAAACGACGAAGAGACGATGCTCAAGAAGGCGAAACCCTTCCACGACAAGCTGCACTTCTATCAGGACCGCATGATCGAAGGCAGAAGGATCATCCTGGAGAGCAAGATCAAGCTGGGCTACGGCACCGACTTCGTGACGATCCACAACAACTACGAGAGCGGCTGGGAGTATGCGGCCTGGGTGCGCAGCATGAAGATGTACTTCAACGACGTGGATCCTTTCCGCATCTTGAAGGCGGCCACCAAAACGAACGCGGAGATTTGCGGCGTAGACAAGATCACCGGTACGCTGGAAGTGGGCAAGTGCGCCGATATCTCCGGCTGGAAGCGTGACATCTACGACGAGAACTTCTTAAGATCCTGCGGCTTTGTCATGAAAGAAGGTATGCTGTACAAGGCAGAAGATCAAACAGAGACAATAGGAGGTCGTATCTGATAACTCCTCTTTCCCTTAGGTACCCCCGGCATGAGAAGCTTGCATGCCGGGGGATTTTCTTTTTATTCCTCCCGTTCCAGCTTCAGCAGCCATCGCTTGATATCCAGCCCGCAGTTGTAGCCGCCCAGCCTGCCGTGCGCGCCCACCACGCGGTGACAGGGGATCAGCAGCAGGATGTCGTTGCTCGCCACCGCGCCGCCCACCGCCTGGGCGGCCATTTTTTCAATGCCGCGCCGGCGCGCGATCTCCACGGCGATCTCTCCGTAGCTGGTGACCTGGCCGTAGGGAATGGTCCGGATAAAAGAGAGCACCTCCCTGCGAAAGTCCGAGCCGCCCACCGCTATGGGGATGGCGGCTGGGTCTGGCCGGCGGCCGGCCAGGTAGGCGGTGATCCAGCGCCAGGTCTCTGCGATCAGCGGCGTCTGTGCCGTCTGCGCCAGATTCCGGTCTATGGGGACCGTCCTGGTCCGGTCTGCGAACCAGACGGCCGTGACGGCCTCGTCGGTCGCGGCGATCGCAATGCCGCCAAACGGCGTGGGGGATGCGTAGGTCCAGGTATAGAGCGCGTCTTCCGTTCCCGCGCGGTTTACTCCGCTTCTTAGTTCAGTCGGTTTTTTTGTAAAGAGATCCATCATTCCTCCGCGCTTTTCGCGCCGGCTTTGGCAGGCGCACATGTCAGCCGTGCCGCCGCGTCCGTATTTGCTTTTGACACCTGCTCACGCAGGCAGTCACGCCGCAAGTATACCATCATTCCTCGCTTTTTCGTATCCCGCGTTGCAGGAAGCTCATATTTTTAGTAATATATGCTACGAAGCCGCCAACCGGCAAACCTGCCGCAGGAGCAGTGTAAAATCACCCTGCAGCACGCCGGCCCGGGCGGCGGGGCGCCGTGCGCCTGTCATTAAACGGAGAATCACAGAATGCAATACAGAAAAGATCGATACGGAAACGAGATCTCGGCGCTGGGCTACGGCTGCATGCGCTTTTCTTCCACGGCCGGCAGGATCGATATCGACAAGGCAGAAAAAGAGGTCCTGGCCGCCTATGAAGCCGGCGTCAATTATTTCGATACCGCCTACGTGTACAGCGGAAACGAAGCGGCGCTGGGCACCATTCTGGAGCGCAGCGGGATCCGCGACCGGGTAAAGATCGCCACCAAGCTGCCGCACTACCGCCTGAAGGCGGGGGATGATCCCAACCGCTACTTTGACGAGGAGCTAAAGCGCCTGCGCACGGATCACGTGGACTACTACCTGATGCACATGCTGAACGACGCGCCGGCCTGGCACCGGCTGGAAGACCTTGGCCTGGCAGACTGGATCGCGCAGAAAAAGAAGAGCGGCGCCATCGGGCAGATCGGCTTTTCCTACCACGGCAACGCCGACGCGTTCTGTGCGCTGCTGGACGCCTACGACTGGGATTTCTGCCAGATCCAGTACAACTACCTGGACGAGCACAGCCAGGCGGGGCTCTCCGGGCTTGCCTATGCCGAACAGAAGGGCATTCCGGTGATCATCATGGAGCCTCTGCGCGGCGGCCGGCTGGCCAACAACCTGCCCAAGGCGGCGGTGGAGCGTTTTAAGGCAGCCGATCCGGCCCGCAGTCCTGCCGAGTGGGGGCTGCGCTGGCTGTGGGATCAGCCCGGCGTCACCTGCGTTCTGTCCGGCATGAATACGCCGGAGATGGTTGCGGAAAACGTCCGCGTGGCCAGTGACTGCCTGCCCCACAGCATGACGGCGGAAGAGAAGGCGGTGATCGCGGACGTCTGCCGCATCATCCGCGAGAACGAACTGGTGGGCTGTACGGGCTGCCGCTACTGCATGCCCTGCCCCAAGGGCGTGGACATCCCGGGCATCTTTTCGGCCTACAACCACTTAAGAAGCGACGGCAGGTTTGTCGCCCTAAAGGAATACATGATGTGCACCACCCTGCGCCACGATTACACCGGCGCCGGCAACTGCGTAAAATGCGGCCTGTGCGAGACGCACTGCCCGCAGCATATTGCCATCCGCGAGCAGCTGGCAGCCGCAAAGAAGAAGCTGGAAGGGCCCGCCTACAAGATCGGCAGCGCGGTGATGAAGAAGATGTTCCGGTATTGAACGGGGTCGGGCTGCGGCGTCGGCCCGTGAACGCCTCCGCTGTACGGCACGAAAGCGACTAAGCGCAGATTTGCCGGATGGTGCGAGCCGTCCTTGCGGTGCAAGCTGTCCTCGGCCGGCTCGCTCCGGACGTCGCTTCGCTAAGGGCTTTCGTGAATGTACAGCTTGAGGCTTGTTCACGAACCCTTCCGCCGCAGTAGACGACGGCGTGAAGCCGGCTC
>CACZPX010000127.1 GCA_902783095.1 uncultured Lachnospiraceae bacterium | reverse complement strand
GTAAAAAATCCAGAGCGGAAGTGCGTATCAAAAAGCACGGCAGGATCCGTAACCATCTGAGCGGAACCGCAGAGTGCCCCAGATTAGCTGTATTCCGCAGCGATAAGCACATGTATGCCCAGATCATCGACGACGTAGCTCAGACCACCCTTGTCTCTGCGGCCACCACCGAGAAGGCCATCAAGGCTGAGCTTGAGAAGACCAACAACAAAGAAGCTGCTTCCTATCTTGGAACAGTCATTGCAAAACGTGCTCTGGAAAAAGGCATCACCCAGGTCGTATACGACAGAGGCGGCTACATCTATCACGGAAAGGTCCAGGCACTGGCGGACGCCGCGCGCGAAGCCGGTCTGGAGTTCTAAGGAGGAAAGAGCATGAAGCGTACGATCATTGACATCAGCAATCTTGAGCTGGAAGATAAGGTAGTTGCCATCAAGCGCGTTTCCAAGACCGTCAAGGGCGGCCGCAACTCCCGTTTCACCGCTCTGGTCGTGGTTGGCGACAAGAACGGCCACGTCGGCGCAGGTGTCGGCAAGGCTGTGGAGATCCCGGAAGCCATCCGCAAGGGCAAGGAAGCGGCCATGAAGGCGGTCGTAGAGATCCCGATCGATGAGAACAACAGCATCACGCACGACTTTGTCGGCGTGTTCGGCAGCGCTACCGTCATGATGAAGCGTGCTCCGGAAGGTACCGGCGTTATCGCCGGCGGCCCCGCGCGTGCGGTGATGGAACTTGCCGGCATCAAGAACATCCGTACCAAGTCACTCGGATCCAACAACAAGCAGAACGTTGTTCTGGCCTGCATCGAAGGCCTGAAGGCTCTGAAGACCCCCGAAGAGGTCGCCAAGAACCGCGGCAAGTCCGTCAGCGAAGTTGAGGGCTAAGGAGGAAACGGAAATGGCTGAAACATTAAAAGTCACACTGGTGAAGTCCCCCATCGGGGCTGTCCCGAAGCATAAAAAGACAGTACTGGCCTTAGGGCTGAAGAAGATGAACCACACGGTTGAACTGCCGGACAACGCTGCCGTCCGCGGCATGCTGGATCAGGTCAGACATCTCGTGAAGGTGGAAGAGGCATAAGGAGGTACGGCATGGATTTATCAACTTTAAGACCCGCTGAGGGTTCTACCCATAACGATTTCCGCCGTGGCCGCGGCCATGGTTCCGGAAACGGCAAGACCGCCGGCAAGGGACACAAGGGTCAGAAGGCCCGTTCCGGCGCTCCTCGTATCGGCTTTGAAGGCGGCCAGATGCCCCTGTTCCGCCGTCTGCCCAAGAGAGGCTTTACCAACATCAATTCCAAGCGCATCGTTGCGATCAGCTTAAGCGATCTGGACCGTTTTGAGGACGGCGCGGACGTGACCGTGGAAGCGCTCCTGGAAGCCGGCGTGATCAAGCACGCCCGCGACGGTGTGAAGGTCCTCGGCAGCGGTGAACTCACCAAGAAGCTGAACGTCAAGCTGAATGCCTACAGCGCAAGTGCAAAGGCAAAGATCGAAGAGTTAGGCGGCACAGCTGAGGAGGTGTAAGATGTTTAAAACACTCCGCAATGCATTGGGGATCGCGGAGATCCGTAAAAAACTGATCTTTACGGTCCTCATGATTGTCGTGGTCCGCATCGGCTGCCAGATCCCGACGCCCGGTATCAACGCCGCGTTCGTCCAGAGCTGGTGGGCCAACCAGACCGGAACAGCTTTTAACTTCTTCAACACCATAACCGGCAACTCGTTTACCACGATGTCGATCTTCGCGCTGAGCATCTCGCCGTACATCACGAGTTCGATCATTGTGCAGCTGCTGACGATCGCCATCCCGAAGCTCGAAGAGATGCAGAAGGAAGGCGAAGAGGGCCGCAAGTTCATCAACAAGCTGACCCGCTATCTGACCATCGCCCTGGCGCTGATCCAGTCCGTGTCCATGGCCATCGGCTTCGGCAGCAACTACCTGATCAACTACACCTGGTACAACGTGATCCTGGTCGCGATCATCATGACCGCCGGTTCCGCTCTGCTGATGTGGATCGGCGAGCAGATCACCGACCGCGGCGTCGGCAACGGCATCTCCATGATCCTGTTGGTCAACATCATCTCCGGACTGCCGACCGACCTTGCGACGATGTACACCGTCTTTGTCAAGGGACAGAACATCGCGCTGGGCATCCTGATCGCCCTGCTGATCATCGCCCTGATCCTGTTCCTGGTGGTATTTGTCATCTACCTGCAGGACGGCGAGCGCAGGATCCCGGTCCAGTACGCGAAGAGGATCTCCGGAAGGAAGATGCTGGGGGGCCAGTCCTCCCACATCCCGATGAAGGTGAACACCGCCGGTGTTATCCCCGTCATCTTTGCTTCCTCCCTGCTGTCCATCCCCGCGATCGTCGCGAGCTTTGCGGGTGTTAACTACACCACCCCGACTACGGTCGGCGGACATATCATCAAGGGTCTGAACCAGGCGAGCTGGTGCAATCCGAGCGAACCGATCTACTCCCTGGGCCTTCTGGTCTACCTGGGACTGCTGATCTTCTTCGCATACTTTTACACCTCGATCACCTTTAACCCGATCGAGATCGCTGACAATATGAAGAAGCAGGGCGGCTTTATCCCCGGCATTCGTCCCGGACGCCCCACTTCCGATTACCTGTCGAGTGTACTCAACCGCATCGTCATCATCGGCGCTCTGGGCCTGATGATCGTGGCGGTGATCCCGATCATCCTGACCGGCCTGACCGGCGTGGGAAGTTCCCTGTGCTTCTTCGGCACATCCCTGATCATCATCGTGGGCGTCATCATCGAGACCCTGCAGCAGGTCGAGTCCATGATGGTCGTGAGAAACTACAAGGGTTTCCTTGAGGATTGATCATGATATTAATCGTATTAGGAGCACCTGGTGCCGGCAAAGGCACTCAGGCGCTCATGCTGTCAGAACAGTATCATATTCTGCACATCTCCACGGGAGACATATTCCGCAGCAACATCAAGCAGGGCACCCCGCTCGGCGTGAAGGCCAAGGAATACATCGATGCGGGAAAACTGGTGCCGGATGACCTGACGCTCTCGCTCATCATGGACCGGCTGAGGCAGCCGGACTGCGCGGGCGGCTACATCCTGGACGGTTTTCCCCGCACCATCCCGCAGGCGCTGGGCCTGGCCGAGGAGCTTAAAGCGGACGGCGACGAGCTGACCGCGGTCCTGGACATCGAGGTCCCGGACGAGGCTATCGTGGCCCGCATGGGCGGCAGACGTGTCTGCCCGGTCTGCGGCGAGAGCTTCCACGTGGTGAACCGTCCGCCCAAAAAAGAGGGTGTCTGCGATCACTGCGGATCGGCCCTCATCACGCGTGCGGACGACGCGCCGGAGACGGTGCAGAAACGGCTGGCAGTCTACCACGAGCAGACGCAGCCCCTGATCGCCTACTACAGGGAGCAGGGAAAGCTGCTGAGCTTTGACGGGACCGCGTCCATGCAGGAAGTATTCGAAAATATTTCGGAGGCTTTGGAAAGAGTAAATGGCAGTTGTGATCAAAAGTAAGGCAGAGATCGAGCTGATGCGCGAATCCGGACGCCTGCTGTCTCTGGTCCTGGACGAAATGGAAAAGAGTCTGCATCCCGGCATGTCCACCAAGGACATCGACGTCATCGGCGAGCGAAAGATCCGCGCCCTGGGCGGGATCCCGAACTTTTTAAACTACAACGGCTTTCCCGCCTCCATCTGCGTCTCCGTCAACGACGAGGTGGTGCACGGGATCCCGGACAGACACCGCATCATCCAGGAAGGCGACATCGTGAGCCTGGACTGCGGCCTGATCTGGAAGGGATATCACTCGGACGCCGCCCGCACCTTCGCGGTGGGGAAGATCTCCCCGGAGGCCGAACAGCTGGTGCGCGTCACGCGCGAGTGCTTCTTTGAAGGGCTCAAGTACGCGAAGGCCGGCAACCACCTGTACGACATCTCCAACGCGATCGCCGACCATGCCGACAAGTACGGCTACGGCATCGTGGAGGACCTGGTGGGACACGGGATCGGCACGCATCTGCACGAGGACCCGGAGGTACCGAACTTCCATATGCCCAAGAAGGGCCTGAAGCTCCGCGCCGGCATGACGCTGGCGGTCGAGCCGATGATCAACATGGGCCGCAAGGACGTGGAATGGCTGGAAAACGACTGGACCGTGGCAACACAGGACGGCTCACTGTCGGCGCACTACGAAAATACGATTCTGATCACGGAAGGAGAACCGGAGATTTTTACACTGCAAGGTAAGGAGAGATCGCATGTCTAAAGCCGATGTCATCGAAATCGAAGGAAGGGTCATTGAAAAGCTGCCGAATGCGATGTTCCAGGTGGAACTCGAAAACGGACACCAGGTGCTGGCCCATATCAGCGGAAAGCTCCGCATGCACTACATCCGCATTCTGCCTGGTGACAAGGTGACATTGGAACTGTCTCCCTATGATCTGACCAAGGGAAGGATCATCTGGAGAGACAAATAATCCTGTAAAAAGCAAGCGGAAACCGGTGAAAACCTAATAATCTGCTTGCCAGGAAAAACAGAAAATGATAAAATAACAAATTGTCCGCCGCAAAGTTCGGAGTTTCTGAACTGCGGCGTTCAGGGCTTTCACCGCCCGTCCGGCCCGGTCCGGAGGGACGGCGCAGGCCGCAGGAAAGCTATCTTTCGCAGGAAAGGAGGACATAAAATGAAGGTCAGATCTTCAGTGAAGCCCATGTGCGAAAAGTGTAAGGTAATCAAGAGGAAGGGTAGCATTCGCATCATCTGCGAAAACCCGAAGCACAAGCAGAGACAGGGCTGATGGCTGTCGAAGCGGAAGAGAAACATTGAACTAAGGAGGAAAAGCAAGCATGGCTCGTATTTCAGGTGTCGATTTACCCAGGGACAAGCGCGTAGAGATCGGTCTTACCTATATCT
>CACZPX010000126.1 GCA_902783095.1 uncultured Lachnospiraceae bacterium | reverse complement strand
TGCGGGATGCCGGCAACACCGTGATGATCGTGGAGCATCACCGCGAGATCATCGCCATGGCGGACCATGTGATCGACATGGGGCCCAGGGCCGGCAGCCACGGCGGGCAGATCGTCTACCAGGGCGACTATCCCGGCGTGCTGCGGGCGGATACCATCACCGGCCGTATGCTGAACACCACCGCGCAGTTTAAGGAGACCGTAAGAAAGCCGGACGGCTGGTACCGCGTGGAGCACGCGAAACTGCACAATTTAAAGGACGTTTCGGTGGAGCTGCCCAAGCACGTGCTCACGGTGATCGCGGGCGTGGCGGGTTCCGGCAAGAGCTCGCTGATGGACTGCTTTATGGAGCAGTGCCCGGACGAGGTGATCTTTATCGATCAGAAGACCATCGGCATCAACCTGCGGTCCACGCCGGCCACCTATCTGGACATCGCGGATCCCATCCGCAAGCTCTTCGGAAAGGCCAATAAACAGCCGATGGCGATGTTCTCCTTCAACTCCAAAGGCGGCTGTCCCGCCTGCCACGGCCGGGGTATCATCGTTTCGGAGATGGCCTTTATGGAGTCCATCGAGTCGGAGTGCGAGCTCTGCCACGGCACGCGCTACTCGCAGGAAGCCCTGCAGTACCGTTACCGCGGCAAAAACATAGCGGAGGTCTTTGACATGACCGTAGACGAAGCCATCGCCTTTTTTGAGGGCGAGGACTTTATCCGACAGCTGACCTCCCTGTCCCGCGTGGGGCTGGGCTATCTGCATCTGAATCAGGCCATGACCACGCTCTCCGGCGGCGAACTGCAGCGGGTGAAGCTGGCCAATCAGCTGTACCGCGACAGCGCGGTGTTTGTACTGGACGAGCCGACGGACGGTCTGCATCTGGACGACATCCGGAAGCTTTTAAAACTGTTTGACGAGATGGTGGACAAGGGCAATACCCTGTACCTGATCGAGCACAGCCTTGACGTGATGAAGAACGCCGATTATATTGTGGAAGTCGGTCCCGGCGGAGGAGAGGGCGGCGGACAGCTGCTGTACGCCGGCGCGCCTAGGGAGATCGTTAACTGTGAAACGTCCGTAACGGCAAAATATCTGAGGTGAAAAAATGGCTGCGGGAGTAGTATTTACGCAGGTCCTGATCCTTTTTGTGATCGTTGGCATCGGTTTTCTGGTAGGACGGTTAAAACTTCTGTCCGCCAACGCGCCGGCGGATACCAGCGCGTTCATCATGAACGTGACGCTGCCGGCCACCATCCTGCAGTCGCTGTTCCGCGAGTTTGACGCCCGCGTGATCCGCGACGGCATCTACTGCCTGCTGCTGGGCATCGCGCTGGTGCTGCTCTTTCTGGGGCTGTCCGTCATCCTGCGAAAGCCCCTCCGGGTAAAGGAGGGCCGGCGCGGCATCTGGAGCTTTGCCTCCGCCTTTTCCAACGCGGGCTTTATGGGCTTCCCGGTCGCGCATGCGATCTACGGCCCGGACGGCGTCTTCTTTGCCGCCATGTTTGTGGTGGCCATCAACCTGGTCGTCTACACGCTGGGCGTCGCCCTGCTGATGAAAGACGGGAGCGGAGAGAAGAAGAACTCCTTAAAGAAAGTGCTCTTAAACGGCGCCAATATCGCGACCGTACTGGGGCTGATCGTCTTTATCGGGCAGATCAAACTGCCCGGTGCGGTGACCACCATCGTGGACTACCTGGCCGGCACCACCACGCCCATGGCCATGTTCCTGACCGGCCTGTACGTGTCCGGCAATAAGCTGACCGAACTGGTAAAGGACAAAGACGTCCTCACTTCCGCGGGCGTTAAGCTGCTGGTGATGCCGCTGATCGCCTTTGCGGCGACCAGGCTGCTGCCCATAGAGGCCGGTTCGGTGGCCAAAAACACCACGCTGCTGGTCATGGCAATGCCGTCGCCGGCCATTACCATGATCCTGGGCAGCCACTACAAGTGCGACACCACCTTTGCCGGCCGCGCGGTGTGCGTGTCCACCCTGCTTTCCGTGGGGACCATCCCGCTGATGATGCTGCTGGTGGGGTAAAAAGCGCCGTAAAACAAACGGGCAGTCCGAAAGGGCTGTCCGTTTTTAAAGGGATCTGACTGCCTTTAATACGGTCAGCACCGCGTCGATCAGGGGCTGCCCGTTTGCAATGGGATCTGACTGTACCGCGTGCGCCGACCGTATGCGGCGGGTTACTCGGCCGGAGGCTGTTCCCGGTCCGCCCTGCGGTGCCTGGCGAGCATGCGGGAGAGCCTGCCCGCGTGGACGGCCTTCTGCACCGTGCGGGTCTTTTCAAACACGGCCGCGTAGATCTCGCCCACCAGATAGTTTAAGTATTCCGCATCCTCTATGGAGAATTCCCGCGTGACGTAGGAGCGGATCAGGTCTTTGCGCTGCCGCTTCAGTTCGTCCAGCTTCAAGTCCGCACCGCCGTTTGCCGCGCTGATGGTATAGTCGATGTGGATGGCCGTGTAGGTGCTGATGAACCACTCCATCACGTGCAGGGTAAAGGCGTTTTCCGCGGAGACGCGCTCCCGGGACTGCTCCGCCTGTTTTAAAACGGAATAGCCGGCGGCGATGAGCCCCAGGCTGATGCCGAGCGTGATCCACGCGCCGATGGAAAGCGTCGTCTGATGGCCGGGAATGAAAAACGCGCTCTGGATGACCGTGACGAGGATGGCCAGTCCGCTCAGGCCGAACAGGATAAAGGCGGTTTTGGACTGGTATTTGAAGCGGGAACCGGAGCGTTCAAAGGCCGGAAACGCGGAGATATTTTCCTTATAGGCGCGCGTCGCCGCATCCTCCGTGACGTAGCGCAGCGTGAGCCGGTCGATGAGGATCGCGGCGTCCCGCGCCTGGTCCTTGGGAACGGTCACCATGTACAGCGTGGAGTCCTGCTCCAGCGAAACGGTCGCGTCGACCCCGGAATATGTGAGGTATTCACACATCCGCTCCGCACCCTCTGAAGTTTCCCTGGCGATCACAACGCGCCCTAAAGTCTCCCAGTAGTCCATAGCTGCATCATAGCGGTTTTGTGCCGGTTATGCAAGGGGGAGAAGGGCAGGGGACGATAAGACGGAGAGACACGGGACCATGCCGCGTGCGGGGCCGTGCGGCCTTCCGGTGCAGGACCCGGGACGCAAACGCCGTTGTAAGATCGGGCGGGCGGGACTATAATACATGGTACGGGAGGAACAGGATCATGCTGTATACCGAACTGACGAAAAAGGCGATCCGCTTCGCCTATCAGGCGCACATGGGCCAGACGGACAAGTGCGGACTGCCCTATATCTTTCATCCCTATCATCTTGCGGAGCAGATGGACACGGAGGAGACGGTCGCTGCGGCCATGCTGCACGACGTTGTGGAGGATACGGACTGTACGCTGGAGGATCTGAAGGCGGCAGGCTTTCCGCAGAGCGTGCTGGACGCGGTGGCGCTGCTCACGCACGACGAGGCGGTGCCGTATATGGACTACGTGGCGCAGATCAAAAGTAACCCCATTGCAAAGGCGGTCAAGCTGGCCGACCTTGCGCACAACAGCGATCTGACCCGGCTGGATACAGTGCGGGAAAAGGATCTTGCGCGGGTGGAAAAGTACAAAAAGGCGCGGGCGCTGCTGGAGGCGTGATCACAAAAGCGCGTACAGCAAAAGCCCCGCCGCGCCGGTGCCTGCGATCGCCCAGATGGGGCTGACCTTCCATTTGCGCAGGACAAACAGGGCGGCGGCAAAGAGGACGACGGCGCGCCAGTTGATCACGGTCAGGTCTGCGGGAAGGGTCCGCGTGCCGTAAAAGGCGAGGATCACCAGCGAGAGCGCGGCCGAGGCGATCATGGCGATGACGGCGGGCCGAAGCCCCGCAAGGATGCCCTGGATCACGGACAGGCCGCGGTAGCGGTAATACAGGTAGGCTAAGAGCGTCATGATGATGCACGGCGGCACGATGCAGCCGATCGTCGCGACGATCCCGCCGGGAATGCCGGCCGTCTGCACGCCCACAAAGGTCGCGGCGTTTAATGCGATGGGGCCGGGCGTCATCTCGGAGATGGCCATCACGTCCGCAAACTGGGCAAGGCTCAGCCAGCCGCGGGCGTCCACCACCTGCGCCTGGATCAGCGGCATGGCCGCGTAGCCGCCGCCTATGGCAAACAGGCCGATCTGAAAGAAACTCCAGAACAGTTCCAGATAGATCATTTTTGGCCCTCCTTTTCGCGTTTTCTGCGGATGAACAGGTCACAGGCGCCGATCAGGCCGCAGGCGGCGATGATGAGCATGATATTGACGCCGAACACCCGGGAGGCGACAAAGGCGCCTGCGAGGATGACAAAGGGCAGGATACGCTTTTGCTTGAACAGTTTGGCGGTCATGGTGATCACCACGTCGCACAAAACGGCTGCCACGCCGGCCAGCATGCCCGTCATGGCGACGTTGACGAGTGGGTTGTCCCGGAAGGCCTGATAGAACCAGGAGATGACCGAGATGATGACAAGGGGCGGCAGAACGGTGCCGAGCACCGTCATCAGCGCGCCTGGGAGGCCCGCAACGCGGTAGCCGATCAAAATGGAAGCGTTCACGGCGATGGGGCCGGGCGAAGACTGGGAGAGGGCGGTGATGTCCAGCATTTCCTGTTCCTCCAGCCAGCCCAGCTCTTCCACAAAGCGCCTGCGCATGAGCGGCACGATCACAAAGCCGCCGCCAAAGGTGAAGGCGCTCAGCTTCAGCGTGGAAAAGAACAGTTTTCGATAGACGGCGGGCTTGTTTTCCATAAGATCCTCCTGCTTGTATTTTAGCGGATTTTGCGGATCGCGCAATGCATTCTTTTTTATGGCATTTCTCCCGCAAATGTGATACGCTCAACCTGCTGCGGCATTATGCGCGGAGGTGGAACCTGCATTGAAAAACCAAAAGACCTTACTGATCGTCTGTATCACCTGCATGCTGAACATGGTGATGGCCATGAACTTCAGCTGGTCGCTGTATGAGTCGTCCCTTCACGACATGGCGGGATGGACCCATACCCAGGCGTCGCTGCCGCTCACCGTCTTTTCCCTCTGCTACAGTCTGTTTGTCACGCCCACGGGGCTGTTTCAGGACCGTTTCGGCCCGCGTAAGACCATCTTCTTCGGATCCATCATCGCGGCCTGCGGCCTTGTGATCTGCGGTCTTACCATGACGGTGCCCGGCGTGGTGATCGGTTTCGGCGTGATCTATCCGCTGGGCATGGTGGCCGCCTACTCCGCAAATGTGGGCAACGCCATGCGCAGCGTCCCTGTGGAAAAGCGCGGCACGGTGTCCGGCATCGTGATCAGCGCGGTGGGCGTATCCGGCATCATCTCCGCAGAAGTCTCCGCGGCGGTCATCAACCGCCTGGGCATTTCGCCCGCCTTTTTCTCGCTTGCCATATACACCACCCCGGTGATGATGCTGGGCGTGGCGCTGCTGGGCCGCGTACCGGCACAGGCGCCGACCAGACGGCCGCCAAGGGCGGAGCGTATCCGAAAGCATGACGGAAAGAAGTCCGCAGCCCGGAACGCCGCGGAGGCAGAGCGTGCGGCAGACGGTGCGTCCGAGACCGACGCGGCGGTCCGTCCGGTCTACGACGAAAAGACGCCCTTTGCGCCGGAACTGGCGGGGCAGATCAACCTGACGCTGCGGCAGACCATCCGCACCAGGCGGTTTTATCTTCTGGTGCTGGTAAACCTGCTGGGCTGCATGGCCAACAGTTCGGTCTCCACGCACATTGTGAGCATTGCGAAGCTGCAGGCCGGCGTGCCGGCGGAACGCGCGCAGATCTTTGTGACGCTGGTCGCGGTCTGCAATTTTGCCGGGCGGCTGACGACGGGCTTTGTGAGCGACCTGGTGCCGCGCAAGCGCATCCTCACGGTGATGTTTGCGCTGGATACCGCGGTGATCGCGCTGTTCCGCTTCTTTACGAGCGGCGTGCTGATCGGCCTGGGGATCGGGCTGGTGACGCTTACGGGCGCCTCGCTGATGGTGCTGGTACCGGTGCTCATCACGGACTATTTCGGGCCGCTGTACTACGGGCAAAACTACGGCATCGTGAACACGTTCGCCATTGTGAACAGCCTGATGCCCGTGATCGTGGGACAGATCATCGACCG
>CACZPX010000125.1 GCA_902783095.1 uncultured Lachnospiraceae bacterium | reverse complement strand
GCCGCGTTCGTGTACGTCGTGGCGCCGCTCACGGTGCCGGAAAAGTCCAGCGCCTCTACCAGCCGCAGGGCTTCCTCCACGTTCTGCAGCGCGTGCTCCTTATCGCCCACCTTGCGGTAGTGCCCCACCATCTCGTTGCGGATGGTGAGCTGGCCGCGCAGGTCATTCCCCAGCTTGGCTTCCTCCAGCCAGTATTTCAGGTGCCGCTCCACGCCCGCATAGTCGCGGCGGCTCATATAGTCGTTCACCTTTTCCACGATGCGCTGCTGAGGCACCGGCTTCACCTCCGGCGCCGCCCCGTACGGTTCGCCGCACAGCAGGCAGCGCGGCTCGGCGTAGTCCTCCGGACCCAAAATGATTTTCTTCTCATCGTTCATCGGTTTTCTCCCCCGCATCTGTCGTCTGTCCGCACGTTCCGGCCCGGGCTTTTTTGCGAACGTTTCCGCCCGGCCCCGCATCGCCTTTATCTTAACATGAAACCGCGCCGCAGTGTACCCGGTTTTTCTCCCGCGGCCAGCGCCTGCCGCATTGCCGTATCTGCCGCCTTTGTTCCGCTTGCCGTCTTCCCCGCGTCTTTCCTTTCCGCAGGCCGTTTTCAAGACCGCGTCCGGGTGCTATAATGATCATGATCATCCCGCGCGGCACACGATCCGCCGCCTGGGGGGGCCGCACCAAAAACGGAGGAACGTCGCCGTGGACACCATGCAGCTTATCAAAACCAGAAGAAGCGTCCGCACCTTTGCGGAAAACGCCCTGCAGCCGGCGCAGGCGCAGGCCGTTTTCAACTACCTGCAGACCGTACAGAACCCCTACGGCCTGCCCGTCACCTGGAAGCTCTTAAGCGCCAAAGCGGACGGGCTCTCTTCCCCCGTGATCGTGGGAACGGACGCCTGGATCGCCGGAAAGATGCGGCAGATCCCCCACGCGGAGGAGGCCTTCGGTTACTCCTTTGAAGCGGGCGTGCTGTACGCCTGGTCGCTGGGGATCGGCACCACCTGGATCGCCGGGACCATGGACCGCGCCGCGTTTGAAAAGGCGATAGATCTGCAGCCCGGAGAGGTGATGCCCTGCGTGAGCCCTTTGGGCATCCCCGCAAAGAAGATGTCCCTGCGGGAATCGCTGATGCGCAAGGGCATCCGGGCGGACAGCCGCCTGGCTTTTTCCGACCTGTTCTTTGACGGCTCGTTTGACCGCCCGCTCGCGCCGCAGAAGGCCGGCGCGCTGGCACGGCCGCTGGAGCTGGTGCGGCTGGCGCCTTCCGCCGTGAACAAACAGCCCTGGCGGGCAGTCGTCGCGGACGGCGCGGTGCATTTTTACGAAAAACACAGCAGGGGCTATACCGACAAGACCGGCTGGGACCTGCAGAAGGTGGACGTGGGCATCGCGCTGTGCCACTTTGCCATGGGCCTTGCGGAGCAGGGGCGCGCCATGACGCTCTCCTTTGCCGATCCGGCGCTTACGCCGCCGGCAGACACGGAATACGTCGCCAGCTGCGAAATCCGCTGACGGATTGCACACCACACAGGCAGATAGAGAGCTGTACGCCTGCCTGCCGCTTCCGGTTCAGAAGCCTGTAACAGAAAGGAGCGCGCCATGCTGATCGCATCCATCCTCGCAGCGGCCGTGTGTCTGGCGCTCGGCGTCCTCTTCTCCCTGGGGAAAGGCGCATTTTTGATCGCTGGATACAACACGGCGTCCGAGACCGAAAAAAGAACGATCGACGAAAAGAAGCTCTGCAAACTGACCGGCAGGCTGATGTTTGTGCTTGCCGGCTGTATGCTGTTTCCGATATGCGGCGTTCTATTTCACGTTCCCGCGTTGTACGGGGTCGGTTTCGTCCTGTTTGCCGCCGTAGCCGTAGGCGGCGTCATCTTTATGAATACGGGTAACCGCATCAAAAAAAGCGATGCCGGTGCACCAAAGCGTGCCGTAAAAAGCGACCTCGCCGCGGCAGTACAGCGCGCGGAGGAGGAATACCGCAAAAATCATCCCGAAAACGGAGGGTAACATGATCAAGGAGATCCTGACCCTGGGAGACCCCAGGCTGTATGAGAAGAGCGAAGCGATCCGCCCGGACGAAAGGGAAGCCGTGACCGGCTGGGTGACCGACCTGCACGATACGCTGATGGCCTACCGCGAAAAATATGGCGCCGGCCGCGCGGTGGCGGCCCCGCAGATCGGCGTGTTCAAGCGCCTGCTGTACGCGTACATGGACCGGCCTTACGTGTTCATCAACCCGGTTCTCACCTTTCCGGATGACGAAACTTACGAACTGCTGGACGACTGCATGTCCTTCCCGGGCCTGATGGTGCGGGTACGGCGGCACAGACGGGCGGACATCGCCTATCTGGACCAAACCTTTACCCCGCAGACGATGCGGCTGGAGGGCGATTTTTCCGAGCTGCTGCAGCACGAATACGACCACCTGGACGGCATCCTGGCCACCATGCGCGCGGTGGATGACAAGGCCTTTGTGCTGGGGCAGATGAAGCGGCAGTTCTGAGCACGCCCCGCTTCTTAGCCGCCGCCAGACCGCGGATACCGGACAACTATTCAAAGATCACAAGGAGAAGCGTATGACCCTTATCGGCAACTCGTTTTATTTTGATTGGGAACTTTCGCTGATGGAATGGCTGCAGAGCAATTTAAGCAGCGCCGTGCTTTCCGTGCTCAGCTTTTTCTCCTTTTTCGGGGAAGAACTGTTTCTGGTACTGGTCCTGGGCTTCCTGTACTGGAGCTGGGACAAGGAAAAGGGACGCGCGGTGGGCATCAATATCGCGCTGGCCTGTATCCTGAACCCCATGGTTAAAAACGTCTTCCTGCGCAGACGCCCCTATATGGAGAGCGAGCGCGTGGCGCTCTTGCGGGAGATCGCCGGCGGCGACCCCAACAACCTGAGCCTGCAGGGATACTCCTTCCCCAGCGGACACTCCACCAACGCGGCCGCGCTCTTTGGCGCGCTGGCGTTCAATCTGAAAGCCCGCATCTTTGCCGTACTGGCCGTGATCTGCCCGCTGCTCGTGGCCGTCTCCCGTGTGGCGGTTGGCGCGCACTTCCCCACGGACGTGCTGGTGGGACTGCTCCTGGGCTACGCCATCGTCCTGCTCTGTGCCTTTTTGCAGCGTAAGATCCACAGCCACGCCGTACTCTCCGCCGTCCTTCTGGTCATCACCGTGCCGGGCTTTTTCTACTGCCGCAGCGGGGATTACTACACCGGCATGGGCATCCTGTTCGGCCTGCTGGCCGCCATTCCTGTGGAGAAAAAATACGTGCGCTTTGAAAACACCCGCTGCCCCGTCCGCATGATCCTGCGTCTGGTGATCGGCGCCGCGCTGTTTTTCGGACTGAACACGCTGCTCAAACTGCCGTTCTCCACAGCTTTCCTGGACGGCGGCACCTTTGCGGCGCTCCTGGTCCGTTGCGCGCGGTACGCCGTGCTGATCTTCCTGCTGTTTGCCGTCTATCCCATCGCCTTCCGCTATACGGCTAAGATCGGCGCCGGCAAGGAACCGCAGCCGCGGCAGTGAATTCGCAGCTTCACTGCGGATATCAGGCAGTATGAAAAGACACCCGGAGCTTCCTCCGGGTGTCTCAGACTGTAGACAAACCGAGTTAGCGAATGACGCCGACTCGGTTTTGTCTTATCATTAGGCAAGTGTGTAAGAAAAAAGCAGTTG
>CACZPX010000124.1 GCA_902783095.1 uncultured Lachnospiraceae bacterium | reverse complement strand
GCTGGCCGGCCATATCCCCGTCTTTGACGTGGGGCCCGTCATCGCCTGCCACACCGGGCCGGGCCTGCTGGGCGCGGTCTTTGTGGGAGATCCCCGCACGGCAAAATTTTCATGACAAAAAGGGCGGCGAAAGCCACCCTTTTTTGATCGCATTGTATGTCCACCGTCCGGCAGCACGCCGAACGGCTTCGCCGCGCTTCTTACCGCGGCAGATGCATGGCCGTATTGATCAGATCGATCTGCGCGTCGCGGTAGGTGCGCACCGCCCGGAACAGTGCCGCCGCGCACGCCTCCTCCGCGCATCCCGCGCCGGCAAGCGCGCCTGTCCGCGCCCCGTCCCACCGCGCCGCGAAGTGCAGTTCGTCGTCTCCCTGCCAGCCGGCGGGAAGCGCCCGCACCTCGCCGTCCAGGCCGTGCATCAGGCGCCGGATCTCCATCCGGTTCCGCATCAGCCGCAGCGCCCGTCTTCCCAGCAGGCCGCAGTCCACCCGGATCACCGTCATACGAAACCGCCTCCCTTCCCCTGACGCAGGGCCCAGGCCGCGTTAACCGCCTGCGTATCCAGCCCCTCCAGCCGTCTGCGCGCCGTCCGGCACCGCTGCGCGGCCGCCTCTGCAGCCTGTGCGCAGTACTCGCTGCCGATCCCGGAAAAACCGCCGCGGATCCCGGCCGAAATGTCCTCCAGTTCACGGATCACCGCGCGCAGCTCGCGCAGGATATCCTCCAGTTCCGCATAGTCAGAACCCGTCATAGCAGGCTGCAGACCTCCTTTCTGATCCGTCCCTCCGCCCGTTCCAGCCGGTCCGCCGCGGCATAGAGCCAGGTGCCGCACTGCCCCAGCCGCCATTCTGCGCCGGGGAGCACCGCGGTGTTCATCAGTCCCAATAGTCCCAAAAGGCCGGTCCTGCGGTACAGCCGCCCCACGCGTTCGTCTATGCCGCCCAGCCGGCTTTTGCAGCGCACCGTCCGCGCCGCAAATTCCCGCAGGCGCTCCGGATCCGCGGACAGAAGCGGCGCATCATCCGCCTGGCCCGCGCCCGGGGAGGCTTCCCTGGCCGCCGTGAGCCGGCGTCCCAGCCGCTCCGCGGCAACGCGCTGTATGGAGGCGACGGCCTCTCTGGCCTTCCCAGCCCAGCGCTTTGCCTCCTCCAGCAGGTCAAAGACCCGGTCGCCGATCTGCGCGGCCTTCTTAAGCTTGCCCATCAGTCCCAGCAGCTTTTTGACCGGTCCTGCCAGCAGCACAAAAAGCGCCGCCACGCCCGCCACGCCAAAGCAGCCAAAGGTATCATAGGCCTTGCCAAAGACGGCGCCGGCCAGCTGCCGCAGGACCTTACGCCCCTCCGGCGTCTCGGTCAGGACCTCCGCCACGGCCGGCGCCCCGTGTGCGATCAGATCCACAAAGTCGGATGCTTTCAGGTCTACGTCGCCAAGCATCTCCCACTCTTCCCTGTTTTCAGCCATGCAGAAGTAGTCTATCCCCCACATCAGCGCCACCGCGGTGCCGTGCAGGTCTTCCTCATCCATGGCCATCATCTCCGCGGAAAGCACCTTTGTGAGCTCCCCCACGCTGCCCTGCGTCCCGTGCAGGTAGCCGCCGTCCTGCGCGCGTTCCCAGCCCAGGCCGGCATAGCTTGCCGCGCCGGCGGCCGTCACGCCGATCATATTGCAGATGTGGTGCCACGCCGTCATGCCGCTGCCCGTGGTGGGCACGTAGTAGGTGCGCGAAGGCGGGATGATCACGTGACCCAGGCCGTGTACAAAGTCGTTTTCCCCGCACACGGCGTACATCTTGTCCAGCTGCCGCTCGTAGTATTCCTCTCCGTAGCGCGCCCGGAAGGACGCCACGGCCTTTTCGGAAAAGCCCTGCCCGTCAAACGAATAGCAGCGGTCGATCAGATACTCGTAATCCGCTGCCACGGTCACGTACTGGCTCTCGTTCCCGCCCTTGGAATGGCCGGTCACGATCACCTCCGCGCCGCGCGCGTGCGCGTCCGTGAGATACTTTTCCGCCACGCTGTCAAAGTAGGACGCGGCCGCCCGCTGCATCTGCGTGGACTCCGCCGTCATGCCGTCTCCGTTATCCGCCCAGCGGCCCTCGCCGGTCCCGCGGTAGGCGACGTAGTAGTTTCCCTCCGCGTCCCGAAAGGTCACGGCCTGGATCAGATCGTCCGTCCAGGCCGCCGTCTCGTTGGTGCTGCTGCGGTCCACCAGCACCACGTCCCCGAGTTCCGGGCATGCCTGCAGCGCCGCCTTCAGCTGCAGATACTCCGGCTTGGCCTCGTCGCCCCGCGCATCCATGTTCATCCCCATGATCTGCAGGATCTCGCGCAGGGTGCCGCCCTCGATCCCCACCACGTCGTTGTCCAGGTACACGAAGGTATTTAACAGCGCGGCCAGGTCGATCTGCTGCGCGATCCGGTCAGTCATCGCCGTCCGCCGCGGGCACTGTCCAGACCAGATCACTGATCTGCCCCGGTCCGCTCATCAGAAAATAGAGCCGCAGTCCGTAGCGTTCCGGAAAGATGATCTGCCCGTACAGATCGGCGGGGCCAAGCCCCGCAAGGTCCGTCTGCTCCGGCACAAAGTAGAGCCAGCCGGAAAAGCAGAAGCCGGACGCCCGCGCCTTCTGCCGGAACGTTCTGCTCAGCCGCTCCCGGTCCGTGTCGGAGGCCGGCATCCGCAGCACCGCCGTAAGGCTGATCTCCGCCTCCGGATCCGCCATGTACTCCTCTACGGTCGTCTGCATGGTCCAGTGGTCCGCAAGCCCTACCTGCGAGGGTTTCCAGTACGCCGCGACATCCTCCTGCGGCAGTTCAAAACAGTCCGACAAAAAGGTTTCAAGCCGCGCCTGCACCTCGCCGTCGTAGCGCAGTCCCACGTAATTGTCCCAGATATGTTCGTCCGGTCCGCCCGGGTCGTACACCTCCACCGTCACCGTGCTGTCCAGCTTTTTGGCCCGCACCATGTACTGGCGATAGACCGCGCCGGTGTAGCCGCCCACGCGGACCGGCTCCGCAAAAGTGTCCTCGTACCGTTCGTTCAGCCAGGCCAGCACCCGGGCTTCCACCGTCTCCCGGCCGCTGCCGTTCTTGCTTTCACTTCCGTTCATCATACAGCCTCCCTGCGCCAGCAGCACCAGCCACAGCAGCGCGGCCGCTGCCGCCCGTCTGCCCGCCATGCCGCGTCACCGGAGCACCTCGGCGGCCTTGACGTTTTGGGCCTCTGTCTCAAAGTACCCCTGATCCACGTTCAGCCGCAGAAACTGCACGTACTGTTCGATCACTTCCTCATACTGTTCAAAATACTTTCCGGCAAATTCCCGGTAGGCGGCGACCGTGGCGTTTGCCGCCTCGCCGCTCCAGACCGCCGTCAGGCCTTCCACCGTGCTCCTGCTGTCTGCCAGCACCTCCGCCAGGCGCCGGTTCAGCGCCTCCATCTTTGCCGCCGTCTGTGCCACCTGGTCCGTATTGACCCGAATACTGTTCCCCGCCATACGCTTTCCTTTCTTTTGTATTTTTCCGTTCCGGCAGGCGCCGGCCCGCCGTTCTTTGGGTTTCAAAGCCCCGCGAAATGCTGCCGCGGGCTCCCGTCCGCCGGTCTCAGTTGGTGAGCCTGCGGACCGCCGTCATGTTGGCCTCCTGCCTTGCCAGGTAATTGGCGCGCTGCTGCTCCAGGGTCTGTCCGGCCGCTGCCAGCCGCCCCGCCATCGTCTTCATATCCGCGGAAAAGCCGTTGATCTGCTCCACAAACGCCTGATTGTCGGCGCCGTCCCAGCCGGCCCCCATGGCGCCGGCCTCGCGCAGCAGCTGGCTGCCGATCTCCGTGTAGGTCTCCGAGAGTCCTTTCAGTTTCCTCGCCGCGCGCGCCATCTCATCCAGAGAGCGCACCTGAAACTGTTTTCCCATCCGTGTTTCCTCCTTTCAGATCAAAAACAGCTGCGACCCGTTTCCAAGGCCCAGCTGCTCCGGGGTCCCGTCCGTATCAAATACGGCCCCCGTCTCCAGGTCGTACAGGGCGGTATCCGCACCGGGTGTGAACCGCCCGCCGGCCAGTTCTTTTGCAGCCCGCTTGATGAGCGGGAGCAGTTCGTGCAGCGGCTCGCCGCAGGGCAGCCATACCTCTATGGCCGTCTCCGCCGCGGGCAGCAGAATATCCACCAAGATCTCCCGTTTCACTGGCATCCTCCGTATTCAGTTGTAATGGGTGACTTTGCTCATGATCTGCAGAAAAGACAAGTCGGGCGGCAGCCGAACGGCCGCCGTACCAGCATGGTAACACGGCTGCCGGCGCGGGACAAGGAGCCGCCCGTTACATCCGGAAGCAGCCGGTTCCGTTTTGCCTTTTCTTTCCATGTTTTCTCTTTGGATTCTTTGGACCTGCCCGTTTTCTCTTTTCCCGGGCCGGTATTTCTGTATAATAGAGACGTCAGTCTGAACGACGCGTCTTTAAATCTGATAACAATCGTATGATGACAGCTTTCTTGATTGGCAGAGTACAAACATGAACCGGACCGCGGCAGTAGTCCCCTCCGTGCGGAGCACGGACAAGACCGCCGGTCGACATTCTTCAGGAGGAATTTTTATGGCAGATTACAGAAATCCCGACAACCGCGGGCCCCGCTACAGTTCTTACGGGACCGGCTACAGCAGAAACAACGGCGTCTATACCAGAGAAGACCGCAGCCGCGACAGCCAGAGCGGCGAAGGCGGACGCGACGGATACGAGGGCCGCAGTTACGGCGGCGACGG
>CACZPX010000123.1 GCA_902783095.1 uncultured Lachnospiraceae bacterium | reverse complement strand
GACCACGGCCAACCGCATCATGGAACTGATCGGCGGCAAGCTGATCGACAAGATCACCACCTACGACGAGTACCTGGCCAGCGACGAGATGGCCATGAAGCGCCAGGTCTACATCGCGCAGAAGGAAGAGGCGTAAGCCCGGTTTCCGCGCCTTATACCGACAGCAAAAAGGATCCCGTACAGTCTCTTCTCCGTACGGGATCCTTCGTTTTGCTCAGAATGACAGCCCGGCTGCTCTTCAGCCCTCCTGGTGCACCACCAGCTCGGACTGCTTGTCCTCAAAGTACAGCTGTCCCTCGATCTCCTGCTTTTTGCGGAAGGCCTGCTGCTCCTGATACTCTTTTACCTTGCCGCCGATCTTCTTGTGATACTGCAGCAGCGGCTCGATGGAGGCGTCGTGGTTCATGCGGTCGATCAGCAGCGCAATGTACTTGGACAGATCCACGCTGGTGTAATACGGACGCGCCAGGGTCTCCGGATTCTGATAGATGGAGTTCGTGGTGAAGATGCGGTCGATCAGGCCGTCCTTCACCGCCTGGTCGAATACGCCCATGCCCTTGGTAAACAGGCCGAAGGTGGCGCAGACCATCACGCGGCGGGCGTTGCGGGCCTTCAGCTGCTTGGCCACGTCGATCACGCTCTCGCCGGAGGCGATCATGTCGTCCACCACGATCACGTCCTTGCCGTCCACGGAGGAGCCCAGGAATTCGTGCGCGACGATGGGGTTCTTGCCGTCCACGACCTTGGAATAGTCGCGGCGCTTGTAGAACATGCCCACGTCCAGGCCCAGGTTGTTGGCGAAATAGATCGCTCTGTTGATCGCGCCCTCGTCCGGGCTGATGATCATCATATGGTCCGCGTCCAGCGTCAGATCGTCCACGGCGCGCAGCAGCGCCTTGACGAACTGGTACGTGGTCGCGACGTTTTCAAAACCGGCGCACGGGATCGCGTTCTGCACGCGGGGGTCGTGCGCGTCAAAGGTGAGGATATTGGACACGCCCATGCCCACCAGTTCCTGCAGGGCCATGGCGCAGTCCAGAGACTCGCGGGTCATGCGCTTGTGCTGGCGGCTCTCATACAGGAAGGGCATGATCACCGTGATGCGCTTCTCCCTGCCGCCCGCGGCCGCGATGATACGCTTCACGTTCGCGTAGTGGTCGTCAGGGGACATCGGGGATTTGATCCCGTACATGTTATAGGTCAGACTGTAGTTGGTCACATCCACGAGGATATAGAGATCATCGCCTCGGACGCTCTGATTCAGCACACCTTTTCCCTCGCCGGAACCGAACCGCGGCAGGGATACATCCACCAGATAGGAATCCTTGTGATATCCGTCGATATCGTTGATTCTGTCGTTGCGCCACATCGAAATGTAGCCGTCAACTCGCTTTGCCATCTCCTCACATCCGGGCATCGCTACGATACCCAGAGGCCCGACCGGGATCGCATGTGCATACGTCGCATCCGTCGGCTGTTTGATCTTCTCCATTGTTCTCTCCTCGTAATATACTGAATTTGGTATTACACGCGTTCCAGATAATCAGCCGGAAAGCCGGCCGCCGCCAGCAGGCCGGTCTTCTTCTCCCGAAGGCTCAGGATCTTCTGCTTCAGCTCCTCGGCGCGCGCGTCGGCGCCGTTTAAGGTCTCCAGATCCCGCTTGGCGGAAAGGTCGATGATCTCCGCCTCCAGCTTTTCAAATTCCGGCATATCCTGGCAGATTTTGGCGCGTCTGGCCGCCAGCACGTCGCGCTCCTGCGCCTGCCGGTGCTCCGTCCGGCGCTTTTCCTGCCTGCGCTGCTGCACTTCCTCGGCGCTTTTCTCCTCCGCCTGGCGGAAGGACTCCCTTCCCTCCTCCAGATAGCGCCTGACGTCGGCCGGGCTCTTTAAGCCGGCCTCCTGCCACTTCTCCAGGATCTTATTCGTATAATCAAAGGGTTGTTTGACGTTTTTGCGCATGGCCTCTGCGCAGGCGGCCTGCACCACCTCTATCGCAAAGCCCATCTGCCTGGTCCAGCGGTCCACAAATTCGGCCTCCCGCGGGACCACCGCCCGGTTGTAAATGCCAAAGGCCTTCAGTACGGCGTAGTAATTGCCGCTGCTCAGTTTATAGGCGCGGACCTGCTGTTTTGCCTGCTCCACGCTGCGGATGCCGTCCGCATGCCAGCCCATGGCCACCTTTTCCAGGTACTCGGTCTTGGTCTTGCCGCTCTCCACACAGTATTCGATCAGGTATTCGATCACGTCCGCCGGGAAGGCCAGCTCGTCGTACATCCAGGCGAGGATCTCCAGGTCCTTGGGCTTTAAGGTCCTGCCCAGGTACTTTTCCGCCACGTAGACGATCTGCGCGTAGTCCTCGTCCTCCGCCAGCTCCTGCTGCGAACGGCGCGGCTTCTGCGGCGTTTCGTCGGGCAGTTCTTCCTCTGCCGCCGCCTGCGGGACCGCTGCGGGCGCGGCCGGCGCCGGCACTGCCGCGGATACCGGTCTGCTCTCCGGCGCAGCCGTCCTTGCGGCGGCCGCGGGCGCGTCGAAACCGTTTATGGTCATTTCGGACAGGTCGTCGCCGGAGCGCGACAGGGTGACGAGCCCCGCGTTCTCCCAATAGGCAAGCGCCCGCATCACGTCCTTTTCGGTGATGTCGAGACGGTCCGCAAGTTCGGAGACGGAAAGCCTGCCGATCCCCGCAAGACGCAGGAGCAGCAGGTAGACCTTCACGTATTCTCCGTTCGCGGCTGCCATATAGCGGTCGATGAACGCATTCTGCACGATCGTCTGACCGACGTTTACCTGACTGACCAGAACCAAAATCTATCCCTCCGTGTTCCCAAAGAACACGGCTAATATAACATACGGCGCCGGTTTTGAAAAGGGCAGAAAACCGCACAGCTGCGCGATCCGCGGCACTGTGGACAACGTGGATAAGTGCCGAAAACCGCGTAAAATCGAACAGGGTTATCAACAGTTTTTGGCTGTCGATAACCCTGTGGACTCTGTGGATAACATGGATAACTACTTTCCGAGGAGCTTATCTGCAATAATATCAACGTCTCCCGCGCCCATAGTTATCAACAGATCCCCGTTTACAGAATTTTCCAATAAAAAATTTAAAATTTCATCAAATGAAGGGAAATAATACGCCTGCGTCCCCATCTGCCGCAGCCGTTCGGCCAGCTGCGCCGAGGATACGCCCAGCGTGTCCTTCTCACGCGCCGCGTAGATGTCTGCCAGGACCACCACGTCCGCCAGGGACAGGGCCTCGGCAAAGCCGTCGAACAGTTTTTTGGTGCGGCTGTAGGTATGCGGCTGGAACACGCAGACGATGCGTCCCGGATTGCAGGAGCGCGCCGTGGTGAGCGTGGCCCGGATCTCGTCCGGATGGTGCGCGTAGTCGTCCACGACGGTGATGCCGCCCAG
>CACZPX010000122.1 GCA_902783095.1 uncultured Lachnospiraceae bacterium | reverse complement strand
TCGTCCGCACGGTGCAGCCCCGTGTTGTAGATCAGGCTGCCGGCCGTTAAGAACAGGCCGATCTTGGCCGTGGCGTGGAAGAGGACCTGCATCAGCGCACCGGTGTAGCCGTCGGGCGTCATAAGGAACAGGCCGAACAGCACGTAGGAGATCTGGCTGACGGAGGAGTAGGCCAGGCGTTTTTTAAAGACCTGTTCGCGCCAGGCCATCATGGAACCCATAAAGACCGTGAGCAGCGCCAGCGCCAGCAGGGCCTTCTGCACCCAGGTGCCGAACAGGAAGTCGGTGCCTACCGTAAAATACAGCAGCCGCAGGATGGCCAGCACGCCGGCCTTGGTGATAACGCCGGACAGAACGGCGGAGGCGGGGGCAGGGGCCTCCGGATGCGCCGTGGGCAGCCAGCCGTGCAGCGGGTACAGGCCGGCCTTGGCGCCGAACCCGAGCACACCCAGAAACGTCATGGTGAGGACCAGGCCTTCGTGACCGGAGACGGCCGCCGCATCCAGCGTGCCGCCCGCCGCGAAGGAGAGCGTGGTGCAGTAGCCGGAGAGCACAAAGATGCAGGCCAGGCCCAGAAAGGCGCCGGCGATGGAGTAGAACAGGTATTTTAACGCCGCCCCGACGGCCGCTTTGGTGCGCTCAAAGAGCACCAGCGGCATGGACAGCAGCGTCGCCATCTCAAAGAAGAAGTACATGGCGATCAGGTTGGCGGCGACCGCCATGCCGATCAGCGCGGCCAGGGAGGTCAGGTAGAAGCAGTAAAAGGTATTCTCGGAAAACGAGCCCGCTTTCTCCTCGTGGTCCATATATTTCGCGGCAAAGATGCCGGCCAGCAGATAGCCGAACGCGGAGACCAGCAGGAAGAGCCGGGATACGGCGTCCACCTTCACGTCCACGCGCAGGACGTCCGTCATGGCAAACAGCGTGCCGGAGGCGTCCTGCAGGCACAGCAGCGTCACAAGCAGCGCCTCTACCGCCAGAACCGCGATCACGATCATGTTCCGCGTCTTCCGTTCCTTTACGGAGAGGACCGGAAGCAGGACGCCGGCAGCCGCCGGCAGCAGGATGCAGAAAAGAAGCAGAACCATTGCTTTCATCTCCTTTGCTCAGAATATCGACAGGCACTGTCCCAGAAAGTCCACAAAGGGCCTTGACAGGATGCCCAGTGCCAGATTCAGCACGATAAACAGCGCGGCGGCCGCGTAGAAGGACCACTCCATGCCCATCCCCGCGCGGGGGCGGCTGGTGTGCGGCCGGATCGGATTCTGGAAGATCCGGATCACCGTGCGCGCAAAATAAAACGTGTTCAGGATGGTGCTGACCGCCAGCACCAGCAGGGCGGGCAGCTGTTTGACCGCCGTGGAATCGTAGGCGGCCAGCGCGAACAGGTACTTGGCGATAAAGCCCATGGTAAAGGGCAGGCCGATCATGGAGAAGGCCTCCACCGAGAAGGTGAAGCCGCCGAAAAAGTTGGCATAGCCGATGCCCTGCAGGTTTTTGAACTTCTTGGCCCCGCCCGCCGTGTCGGACAGCAGGGAGGAGGTTAAAAACAGGGCCGGCTTGGTGGCCGCGTGCGTGAGGATCTGGAAGACGGCCGCCGTGATGCCGGCCTCCGGCGACAGACCGATGCCCATGTAGATGTAGCCGATCTGCGCCGCGGACGAGTAGGCGATCATGCGGAAGAGGTTGTTCTCATGAATGGCCTGCACGGAGCCCACGATGATGCCCGCGCAGCCCAGGATGAACAGGACGTTCTGCAGGCCGGAGGCGTAGAACATATCGGTGCCGTACACGTTGAAGATGATCTTGATCAGGAAGAACACGTAGGCCTTGGACACGATGCCCGACAGGATGCCGGAGGCGGCGGGAATGGCCGCGCTGTAGGTGTCCGCCATCCACAGGTGGAAGGGGAAGAGGCCGCTCTTGATGGCCAGGCCGATGCACAGGAGGCTGGCGGAGGCCAGAAGCGGCATGCGGTACTGCCCGCCCGCCCACAGGGCGGCGACGCTTTCCTTCAGCTCCGGGAACAGCAGGTGGCCGGTCACGGCATACAGGAAGATGATGCCGAACGTGACCAGACCGGAGCCGATCAGCGAGAAGATCATGTAGCGCACCGAGGCCAGGATGGAGCGGCCGTTCTGGCGGCTCATCAGGATGCCGCAGGAGGCCAGCGTGCAGATCTCGATAAAGACGTAGCCGGTGAAGATATCGTTGGTATAGACCAGCACCAGGAAGGCCGCCTGCAGCAGGCAGACCATGGTGTGGAAATACTTTTCCTTGCCGGGATCGATGCGGCCCTTTAAGCCCTTGTGCCCGCCCAGCAGGCATAAGAACAGGATCAGCGAAAAGGCCACGGAAAGCAGTGCCTCCGTGGGGCCCAGCCGCAGCTCGTTGCCCCAGGGATGCGGGTAGTGGCCCATCATGTAGGTGAAGTTTTTCATCTCGCCGCCCACGTAGGTCAGGATCACCGCGTTGGCCGCGCAGGAGACGGCCGAGAGCGCCAGCGATACGCCGCGCGCGAAGGCATCCTTTGTCACGGCGCAGAGCACCGCGGACATCAGAGAGAGGACGACCAGAAACAGAACAAAATTCAGACAGAAGTTCACGGCTCACGCTCCTGTTCCCGGTGGATCTCCTGATAGATATCGTCGAGATTCAGCGTGTGATAGCGGCGGTACAGCCGCAGGGAGAGCGACAGCATGACGGCGGTCACGGAGACGGACACCACGATGCCCGTGAGCACCAGACCGGCCGGCAGCGGGTTCACATACTTTTCCATAGCCGGTGCGCCGTCGGTGATGATCGGCGCCGTGCGGCCGGAGATGTAGCCCAGCGAGGTCAGGAACAGGTAGGCGGCCGTATCCATGATGTTTAAGCCGATCACCTTTTTTAACAGGTTCCTGTGCAGCAGCAGCGTCACAAAGCCCACGGCGAACAGGACGACGGCCACGCACTGTATGCGGTTGTTCCAGAAGAATTCCTCAAACATCACAGCCTCCCCTGTTTGAATACGGTATAGAAGCCGTACATGGTGCAGGCGACCACCATGCCCACCGCCACGTTAAGGGGCATGATGAGTCCCGCGGAAAAGATCGCGCCGGGCGTGCCGGGTCCGAAGATGGTCTCGTAGTGGTTGGCGCCGCAGAAGAAGCTGTAGCACTTGGACAGGCTGTAAAAGAACAGCGCGGAGACCACGATGGCGCGGTAGGTCTTCATATTGATCAGCGAGGACAGCCGCTCCGGCCCGTAGGCCAGGCTGTACAGGATAAAGCTGCTGCCGATGATGGCGCCGCCGGAAAAGCCGCCGCCCGGCCCCAGATGGCCGTTTAAGAGCACGTAGATGCCGAACAGGACCAGCAGCGGGATCAGCACCTGCGCGGTCTTCTTTAAGATCAGGTCGTCCTGCAGGATGCGCCGCTCGCGTTCCTTCTCCTTTTCCGGTACGGTCTGCAGCAGCAGGATGAATACCGCCACGGAGGCGGTAAACAGCACATGGGACTCGCCCAGCGTATCGAAGGCACGGTAGTCCAGGATCACGCCGGCCACGATGTTGACGGCGCCGGTCTCCTTTAAGCCGTCCTCGATGTAGCGCTTGATGACCGGGCTCGTGGAGGCGGGGGAATCCGCGCTTCCGAAATTGGGCATCTCCACCACGGCGCGCAGCAGGAAGAAGATCATGACAAAGGCCAGTACGGCCGCCATGTAGGAAAAGGTGGAGCGGAAGAACTTCAGTTCGCCCTCGTACAGGCGGCGGACCGGCCGGTCGCGCCACGCGTCGTCCTCCGGCTGTGCCTGCGGCGCGGACGGATGCAGTTCGCCCATGGTCTCGGAGGTCCAGTCGAACCGGTCCTCCCGCCACTGCGAAAGCCAGGTTTTAAATCTCTGTCTCTTCATCTTTTTCCGCCTTCCGCTTTAAGTCGCGAATCTTTTTTAAGGACAAGAACATCAGGATGCTGGATACGCCCGCGCCCACGGCCGCCTCGGTGATGGCCAGGTCCGGGGCCTCCAGCATGGCCCAGATGATGGACATGATCACGCTGTAGGCCATAAAGATGATAAGCGAGACCAGCAGGTTTTTGGTAACACAGGTGCTGATGCCGCAGATGACCAGCATGATGAGCAGGGCGATTTCGATAAAGTCCATTACGTTTCCTCCTCCTGCACGTCGCCGTCTTCCCAGCGGTCATCCTGGTAGGCGTCGCTGCCGGCGGCGTCCACCTCTTCGTCCATGTAATCGCGGAAGCTGTCGTCCGTGCTGATCTCCAGGCGTCCCACCATGTGGGAGGCGATGGGGCTGCCGATCCACAGAAACACCAGGACCAGCACCAGCTTGGGAATGTACGCCAGACTGCCCGCAGCCACGGCAAGGCCCGCCAGCACCAGCAGCACCGCCATGGCGTCGATCAGGGCGGCCGCGTGCATGCGGTTCATCACAAAACGGAATTTATAGACGCCGATCACCGACAGCAGGAGCGCGGCGGCGGCAAACGCAAACAGGACGGCGGCAATGACAAAGCGGATCATTACGGACGCACCTCCTTTGCGCGGCGCTTGGCCGGATCCTCCTGCGGCGCGTCGGGATCCTCGCCCTTCTGTTTTTCACTGATCTTGATCTTGGCCAAGAGCACCACGGCCAGGAAACTGATCAGGCAGTAGATCAGGCACACGTCCAGCAGCCAGGGCTCGGCAAAGAGCACCGAGAGCGTGGCGAGCGACAGGGTGGTGCAGGAACCGATCATGTTGATGCCCATGATGCGGTCCGCCTTGCGCGGCCCCAGGATGGCGCGGATCAGTCCGAAAAAGATGGTGACCACCAGTACGGCCAGCAGGACCGTGAGCAGGATCTTCATTGCGTTCTCCATTTATGCCTCCAGTCTGCGGATCCAGCGCAGGAACACGCTCTCCGGGGAGACGTCCAGCGCGCGGCGGTTTAAGCAGTGTACGGTAAAGCCGTTTTCATCCGCTTCCACGGTAATGGTGCCGGGGGTGAGCGTGATGGAATTGGCCAGGATAAAGCGTCCGAGCCGGGTCTTTAACCCCGGCTGGAAGGTGACCAGCACAGGCTGCACGTTCTCTTTGGTATGGAAGATAAAGGGGATCATGCCCAGGCTGGCCTTTACGATCTCACGGATGAGGATCAGGACGTATACAAAGAAAAGAGGCGCCTTTTTGAGCAGGCGGAGGTCCCTGGCGGGCGTATGCCCGAACAGCGCTTTCATGAGCAGGGCGATCAGCGCGACCAGCACCGCGCCGATGATGCAGATCTCCGCTGTGAGCTTGCCGTTTAATATGATCCAGAAGACGTACAGCAGCAGATACATGACAGACCTCCCTTCAAACGAAAAATCTTCTACATTATAACGCCGCAGGGGAGGGATTCAATTAATATAAGAAAGATTTCCGGCGGTGTGCCGTTTGAAAAATGCGGGTTTTAAAAAAAGGCAGACAAAGCGGAGGGCAGCGGAACGGAAACGGAAAGATCCGCAAAAATCTGCGCTTTTAAATATATTTTTTAGGATCCGTACTTGTAAAAGCAATGTGTTATTCCTAAAATAATGAATGAAAGACACGCCCCGGCAGGGGCTGCGGCGATACGGCAGAACAAAAAAAGGGGAGGCGAAAGACAGATGAACAGGCAGGTTAAAACGTTTATTACGGTTTTGCTTCTGGTCCTGATGCTGGGCGTTATGGGCGTGGCTGCCGTGACGGCGCAGGCCGCGGGAGAGACCGCGCCGCGGGAACTGACGGCTGCCGACGTGAAGCTCAGCGCGGACACGCTGGTATACAACGGCGTCCGGCAAAAACCTGCCGTGACGGTAAGCGTTAAAAGCGCCGGAACGACCGTGACGCTGAAAAAGAATACAGACTATACGCTCACGTACCGGAACAATCTGCGGGCCGGACAGGCTTCCGTGACCGTCACGGGAAAGGGCGCTTATACCGGCACGGTCACGAAGACCTTTACGATCACGCCAAAACCGCTTACGTCCTCCGGCGTTACGCTGGACAAGGTGACCTTTACCTATGACGGCAGCTTAAAAAAGCCTGTCCCGACGGTCACGGCAAAGCTTAAGGACCGCACCGGGACGCTGACGAAAAACGTCAGCTACAGGGTCGCCTATCAGAACAACAAAAAGGCCGGGACAGGCAAGGTGATCGTCACCGGCATGGGCAGCTATACGGGCACGGTCACCAAGACCTTCACGATCCGCCCCAAAAAGCTGAACGCCTCGCACGTAAAGCTGAGCGCGGTCACCTTCACCTACGACGGTTCCGTTAAAAAGCCAGTGCCCACGGTCACGGTGAAATTCCCGGAGCGGACGGCCAATCTGACCAAAAACGTCAGTTACCGGGTCAGTTACAGCAACAATAAAGACGTGGGCAGGGGGAAAGTGATCATCACCGGTATGGGAAGCTACACCGGTACGGTCACCAAGACGTTCCGGATCCTGCCAAAGGGAACGACCGTCAGCGCGCTGCGGGAAGGCGGCGGAAAACTCACCGCGTACTGGAACAGACAGAAGGTCCAGACGGACGGGTATCAGCTGATGCTGTCCCGGTCCAAAACCTTTTCCGGCGGACACCGCACGGTGACCGTGGCCAAGCCGGCCGCCGTGAGCAAAGTGGTGAAAAATCTGGAGGCCGGAACGACCTGGTACGTGCGCATCCGCACCTACCGCATGGCGGACGGCGAGCGGTTCTGCTCGGCCTGGAGCGCGGCAAAGAGCGTCAAGCTGCCGCATACGCCGCCTGCGGACGGTGAAAAGTACGTGGCGCTCACCTTTGACGACGGCCCGGATATGCGGTACACTTCGTCCACCGGCCGCATTCTGGATACGCTGGAGCGTTACGGCGCCAGGGCGACCTTCTTTGTCCTGGCCAGCCAGCTGGACAGCAGCATCGTGGGCTCCTCCTTTGCGGAACGCAACACCGGGCTGGTGAAGCGGGCGGCCGATCTGGGGATGGAGATCGGTTCGCACACCTATAATCACAAAAACCTGAACAAGCTCTCCGCGGCGGAGATCCGCAGGGAACTGGACCGTTCGCTGGAGAAGATCGAAGCCGCGTCCGGCAAGACCGTGCGGCTGGTGCGTCCGCCCTACGGGAACGCCAACCAGACCGTGCGCGATACGATCGACAAGCCGATGATCAACTGGGACGTGGATACCCTGGACTGGGATTCCAAAAACCCGGACAAGATCTACAGCAGGGTGATGAATACGGTAAGGCCGGGGTCCGTGATCCTGATGCACGATATCTACGGGACCACGGCGGACGCCGTGGAGCGGGTGGTCCCCGCGCTGATCGAAAAGGGCTATAAGATCGTGACGGTGAGTGAACTGTACGACATCTACGGCATGGAGCTGCAGCCGCACAAGGTGTACTACGCACCCTGGTACGACTGATCCGGCAAAGCGGCTGCAGGATATAAAAAACAAGGAGGACAGCAGCATGAAGTTTATCCAGGTGACCATCCGCACGGCGGCATTTGAAGAGGAGATCCGGTTTTACGAGGAGATCGCGGGACTGACCATCGTCCGCGACGCCAGGCCGGGCAGACAGATGGTCTTTCTGGCCGACGCGCCGGGCGACACCAACGTGGAGATCCTGGAGGCCGCGGACGTTATGGACGCCGGCAGCCCGTATCTTTCCATCGGGTTCCAGATGGCGGACGCGGAGGCCATGCGTGCGGACCTTCTGGCCCGGGGCCTTGAGGCCACGGAGATGATCCAGCCCTCCACCACGGCAAAGTTCTTTTACGTGAAGGACCCCGCCGGGGTGCAGGTGCAGTTCCTGCAGAGGCTGTGACGCATCGCCCGTACCAGACGCCGAAAAGAAGCGGAACGCAAATCCGCTTCTTTTTCTTATCGGGGAAACATGCTATAATGAGGCCATCAATTCGCGAGCAGGAGGACTAAAATGCCGCATAAAGTCGATTTGTTCAAGACCGTAAAGGATGTTTCGGTCAACGACCCCTTCTTTTCCCGTATTCAGAACGTTGTGATCGACCAGATGATCCCCTACCAGAAACGGGCTTTAAACGATGAGATCCCGGATGTCAAGAAGAGCCACTGCATCGAAAACTTCCGCATCGCCGCGGGGCAGAGCACCGGCGAGTACTACGGCCGCGTGTTCCAGGATTCCGACCTGGCCAAGTGGATCGAGGCCGTGGCCTATTCGCTGGTGGTAAAGCCCGATCCGGAGCTGGAGGCGCAGGCCGACGAAGCGATCGACCTGATCGGAGCCGCCCAGCAGGAAGACGGCTACCTCAATACGTATTTTACTGTAAAAGAGCCGGAGCACCGCTGGCAGAACCTGGCGGACTGCCACGAGATGTACTGCGCGGGCCACATGACCGAGGCCGGCGTAGCCTATTATCTGGCCACCGGCAAGGACAAGCTCTTAAAGATCGTCTGCCGCCTGTGCGACCACATCGAGCGGCGGTTCGGCCCCGGCAAGGTATACGGCCTGCCGGGACATGAAGAGATCGAACTGGCGCTGCTGCGCCTGTACCGCGTGACCGGGGAGAAGAAGTACCTGGATCTTGCCAAGTTCTTTATCGACGAGCGCGGCCAGGATCCGGAGTTCTTCATCAAAGAGGCCAAGAACCGCGGCTGGAAGCGCGTCAAGAGCGACGAGACCACGCCGCCCACCTATATGCAGAACCACGCGCCCATCCGCGAGATGAACACTGTGGAGGGCCACGCCGTGCGCTGCATGTACCTGCTGACCGCGGTCGCGGACCTGGCGGCGGAGACGGACGACGACGAGCTCTTTGACGCCTGCAAGCGCCTGTGGGAGAACATGACCGAGCGCCGGATGTACATCACCGCGGGCATCGGTTCCACTGCCTGGGGCGAGGCCTTTACCAGGGACTTTGACCTGCCGAACGATACGGCCTACGCGGAGACCTGCGCGGCGGTGGGCGTCTGCTTCTTTGCCCGCCAGATGCTGGAAGCGGAGCCGGACGGCCGCTACGCGGACGTGATGGAGCGCGCGCTGTACAACGGCACCATCTCCGGCATGCAGCTGGACGGCACCAAGTTCTTCTATGTGAACCAGCTGGAGGCGGATCCGCACATGAACGCGGACGCCTACTACGACGAGGAGTATTCCGCGGAGCGTACCGGCTGGTACGACTGCGCCTGCTGCCCGCCCAACCTCGCGCGTCTGATGACCGGCCTGGGCGGCTATATCTGGTCCGAGAGCGGGGACGTCCTCTACTCCCACCTGTTTGTGGGCAGCACGGTAAAGGCCGGAAACGGCGCGGAGATCGAACTGAAGGGCAACTATCCCTGGGAAGGGAACCTCACCTATACCGTTAAGAAGGGCGCCGGAAAGGCATTTAAGCTGGCGATCCGTCAGCCCGGCTGGTGCGAAAACGTGAAGCTCACCGTAAACGGCGCCGCGGCCGAGGCCGAGGAAGTGGCCGGCTATCTGGTGCTTGAGCGCGACTGGCAGCCCGGCGACGTGATCCGCTATGAGCTGGAACTGACGCCGGTGCGCGTGTACGCGGATCCGCGCGTGCGTGCGGACGCGGGCTGTGTGGCACTGATGCGCGGCCCGGTGGTCTATGCCTTTGAGGGCGTGGACAACGGCCCCGATCTGTCCTGCCTGCGCCTGCCCAAGGACGCGGCCGTGACGGCGCTGCCGTACGACGCGAACCTGCTGGAGGGCGTGGTGGCCCTGCAGATGACCGGCAAGCGCGCGGTGCCGGACGGCGGTCTGTACGGCTTTGACGCCGCGCAGGAAGAGGACGTCACCTTAAAGGCGGTGCCGTACTACGCCTGGGCCAACCGCGGCTCCAATCAGATGCGTGTCTGGATCCGCGAATAATACGGGCGGCCCGCCCGCTGCCGTTAAAAGGGGACGTCATCCTGAGCGGAGCGTAAATCCTCCCGGTTGCTTTTTTGTCCGCTTTCCTGTATAAATGGTGTTGACTGTATTTTACGGAGGAACCGACATGCTTGAATTCAGATATGACACACAGCTGCTGATCGAGGGCGAGGGTCTGGACGAGGACGTTATCACCGATTATATTACGGAGAACCTGAAGGGCGACTGCCTGCTGGCGGTGGGGGACGAGGACATGATCAAGATCCATTTCCACACCAACGAGCCCTGGGACCTGCTGAAATACGCGGCGACCCTGGGAGAGATCTACGATATCGTGGTGGAGGATATGGACCGCCAGGCGCGCGGCCTGCATGGCTGAGACTAAAGCTTTCTCCAGACAGAGGGCGACGTCCCGCTCTGTTCTTTAAAAAAGGCGGAAAAACTGCTGATGCTTCCGAACCCGAGCATCTCTGCGACGGCAGAGATGGAGACGGCCGGATCCGTCAGCAGTTTTTTTGCGCTCTCCAGCCGGACCAGGTCCCGGTATTCCCCAATGGAAAGGCCGGTGACCTCCTTAAACAGGGCGGTCAGCTTGCGGCGGCTCATCAGCGTCATATCGGCGCAGCGGTCCAGGTCCGGCTTTTCGGCGGGATGCGCCCGCAGACAGGCGGTCAGTTCGGCGATGCGCGCCCGGTCTTCACGTTTGGACGGGGCAAGGCGCAGGGGATGGATGTCGATCTGTTCGATAAAGAGCTCGGTGAG
>CACZPX010000121.1 GCA_902783095.1 uncultured Lachnospiraceae bacterium | reverse complement strand
TACGGCATGGTTGTCCGTTTTGTTCAGGATCCATTGGCAGCCCTTTTCATTCGGTGCGCGGCGGATCGCTTCCTTTGCGTAACGGGTTGCCTTCTGCGCTTCCGCGTTCATGCGGTGCCAGTAGAGATAGGCGATCAGCTCGGTAGCCCGCTTCTGATTCCTTGCGTCATTCAGCTCTGCCTGCAGAAAACTCTCAAACTCCCGAAAAATATCTGCCGGCAGTTCCTCCTCCGCGTCCATCCGGTTCTCAATCCGGTTAAGACGCTGCTCCGTCGTCAGGTCAAACAGATCATCAATCGAGACGCCGAAGATCTCTGCCAGAAGAGGAAGCGTGGTGATGTCAGGCATGGCCACCGCGTTTTCCCACTTGGACACCGATTGCGCACCGATACCCAGTCTGGCTGCCAGCTGCTCCTGTGTCAGACCGGCCTTGAACCGCAGCTGCTTGATTTTCTTTCCGAGTTCCATCCTGTTACCCTCCTCAAACAGTGTTTTTTGATTGCAGCAACATGATACCGCGACGATTCGCGGAATACAATAACGCAGGATGCGGGGTCTCTCGCCCGTTGGTGGAGTTAAGATACAGAGAGGAAACGAGGTGCTGAACATTTGTTCAACGCCTCGTCTCATAAGCAGGACTTTTAAAGTCCCTTCGCTATGCCTTTTTTTAGTTTCTCATTGGGATCACAGAAAAAGAGACCTATCAGGAACTGTTCTGACAGGTCTCTCTTTCTTCTGTTGCCTCCTGTTAAGCCGCTGTCCGTCTCCGCGGACCAGCATCACGTGCTCCCCAGCCGGACGATCTCCCCGGCGGTATGTCCGTCCGCCGGCACCACTTCCTCCACGTATTCTCTTGTATACCCGGTGAACATCCGGACACCGTTTACAACCGTTTCCTCTTCCAGCAGCACCTCGCGCGGGAGCTTGCTCCAGGCCGCTTTAAAGGCTCGCTCATCCGCGTCGCTTATGGCCAGCAGCCTCTCCACGCGCTTTGCCTTGACGTCATCCGGCACGCGGTCCGGCAGACGCTCCGCCGCGGTGCCCTTTCGCAGGGAATAGGGGAACACGTGCAGCTTGGAAAGGTGCAGTTCCTTTAAGTAGGCCTCGGTCTGCGCAAACTCCTCTTCCGTCTCGCCGGGAAAGCCCGCGATCACGTCCGTGGTGATGGCCGGCAGCGTAAAATGCCTGCGCAGCAGCCCGCAGCGTTCCGCGTAGTCCTGCGCGGTGTAGTGCCGGTTCATGCGCTTTAGCGTGGCGTCGCAGCCGCTCTGCAGCGACAGGTGAAAATGCGGGCAGAACTTGCCGTTTTCCGCCAGGTGCGCTGCAAAGTCCTCCGTGATGATGCGCGGCTCCAGGCTTCCCAGCCGGATGCGCGCGATGCCGGGGATCTGCGCGATGCGGTCGATCAGGGACAGCAGCGCGGGCCCCATATGCTCCGGCCTGCCGTCGTTGCCGTAGGAACTCAGGTGGATGCCGGTCAGGACCACCTCTCTGCAGCCGGCCGCCGCGATCGCCTCGACTTCCCGCACCACGTCCTCCGGCTCCCGGCTGCGCACGCGGCCGCGTACGTAGGGGATCAGGCAGTAGGAACAGAACTGGTTGCAGCCGTCCTCGATCTTCACAAAGGCGCGGGTGTGCGTATCAAAGCGGCTGACGAACATCGACTCGTAATCCCGCACGGCGTTGATGTCCGATACGGCGGAAAGCCGCGACAATATGAGCTCCGCCAGCCGGTTCTTCTCGTGGTTTCCCACCACCAGGTCCACGGCGCCGTCCGCCATGACGCGGTCGGGATCGGCCTGCACGTAGCAGCCCACCGCCACCACCAGGCTGTCCGGATTCTGCTTCTTTGCCCGGTGCAGCACCTGCCTGGATTTTCGATCGGCAATTTGCGTCACTGTGCAGGTATTGACCACATAGACGTCCGCTTTTTCGGAAAAATCAACTATTTCAAAGCCCGACGCCTCTAATTGTCGCATCATTGCTTCAGTTTCGTAAGCGTTGACTTTACATCCTAAATTATATAACGCAATTTTGTTCATTATCTTGACATTAAAGTGATTTGGTATTAAATTGAACATAGTATGTGAAAGGAGCACCTAGATGACGACCGTTAAAATCAGTCTGAATTCCATCGATAAGGTTAAGAATTTCGTCAATACCGTATCGGGATTCGATACGGAGTTCGATCTGGTTTCCGGGCGCTATGTGATCGATGCCAAATCCATCATGGGCATCTTCAGCCTGGACCTGTCGAAACCCATCAACTTGACCATCCACTCCAGCGACCAGATCCACGAGATTCTTCGTGAACTCAGCCCCTTTATCGTGATGGACTAAAGAGCCTTTTTAAGGCTCTTTTTCCCGCCTTCCTCAACCGACTTCCAGGATCTCCCGTTCCGCCACGGCCTTCTCCACCATAGGCCCGATGTTTTCCAGTTTTGTCTCGGACGCTTCGATCACCTTTAACAGCGGCTTGGTGACCGGATGCTTTGCCACAAAGATCGTACAGCAATCCTCATAGGGCAGGATCGAGGTCTCAAAGGTCTCGATCCTTTTTGCGACCTCTATGATCTCCTGCTTGTCAAAACCGATCACCGGCCGGAACACCGGCAGGTCTTCCACCGCCGCGTTCGTCACGGTCAGGCTCTGCACCGTCTGCGAAGCCACCTGGCCGATGCTCTCCCCCGTGATCAGGCAGTTGCAGCCGTTCTCTTTGGCGATCCGCTCCGCGATGCGCATCATGACCCGGCGCATGATGATGGTGAGTTCGTCGTGCGGGCAGGTCTCGTAGATGTAGAGCTGGATCTCCGTAAAGTTGACCACGTGCAGCCGGATGGGCCCCGAGTAGCGGCTCACCAGCTCCGCCAGGTCCACCACCTTCTTTTTGGCACGCTCGCTCGTATAGGGCGGCGCGTGAAAGTAGACCGCCTCCAGCTCCAGCCCACGCTTGGCGATCATGTAGCCCGCCACCGGACTGTCGATCCCGCCGGACAGGAGCAGCATGCCCTTGCCGCCCACGCCCACCGGCACGCCGCCGGGGCCCGGGATCAGGATCGTGTACAGGTTGATAAACTCGTCCCGGATCTCTATATTCACAAAGAAGTCCGGATCGTGCACGTTCACCCTCAGGTTGGGCATGGCCTGCAAAATGGCCTCCCCCATCAGCGGGCAGATCTCGTCCGAGGTGAGCGGATAGTTCTTGCGCGTCCTGCGGGACAGCACCTTAAAGGTGAGCGCCCGCTCTCCGTAGCACTCCTTCAGATATGCGATCACCTTTTCCTTCAGGACCTCAAAGCCCTCGTCTTTGAGCTTGATGAGCGGGCAGATCCAGACGATGCCAAAGACTTTCTGCAAAGCCTGCGTCACGTCCTTTTCGTCAAAGGCGCTCTTCGCGTCCACGTAGATGCGGCCGGAGGTCTTGGTCACGGTAAAGTCGCCGTCCACGGCCTTTAAGGCGCGCTCGATCCGGGCGACCAGCTTGTCCTCAAACATGAAGCGATTCTTGCCCTTTACCGCGATCTCCGAATATTTGATCAAAAAAGAATGAAATTCCAATTTTGTTTCCTACCTTCTGATGAATCTCCGCAGCTGCGGGAGGAGTTCTCCCAGGACCGCCACGGTCCGGTCGATCTCTTCTTCTGTATTGTAGATGCCAAGCGAAAACCGCAGCGTGGAGATGAGCCGCTCCCCGCGCAGGCCGATCGCGTACAGCGTCCGGTTGTCCTCCGGATGGCTGCTGCCGCAGGCCGAGCCCGCGGATACGTAGATGCCCCGCTCTTCCAGCGCGTGCAGAAGCACCTCCGCTCGCACGCCCTCAAACGAGGCGCTCACGATGTGCGGCGCGCCTTCCCGTCCGGGCTGGCCGTTGAGCGTTACGCCCTCCAGGCCGCGCAGTCCTTCTGCCAGCCGCTCCTTTAACCCGTACAGCAGCGCGGCGTGCGCGTCCATATCCCGGCAGACCAGTTCCGCCGCCAGGCCCAGTCCCACAATGCCCGGCGTATTGAGCGTGCCGGAGCGCAGCCCGCCCTGCTGGCCGCCGCCAAACAGGATCGGTGCGATGCGCACCTTATCCCTGATGTACAGAAAGCCCACGCCCTTGGGTCCGTGGATCTTGTGGCCGCTCGCGCTCAGCAGGTCGATCCCCGCCCGCTCCGGCCGGATCCGGACCTTGCCGTAGGCCTGGATCGCGTCCACGTGAAAGAGCACGTCCGGACGCAGGTCCTTTAAGCCCTTTCCGATCTCTTCCACCGGTTCGCGCGTGCCGATCTCGTTGTTGACCATCATCACGGAGACCAGCACCGTATCCGGACGCAGCGCGTCCAGCACGTCGCGCGGATCCACCAGGCCCTGCGCGTCCACCGGCAGCCAGGTCACGTCGTAGCCGTAGCTTTCCAGGTGCTTCATCACGTTGTGCACCGAGGCGTGTTCGATCCCGGTGGTGATGATATGCCTGCCCTGCCGTTCCTTCGCGCGCGCCGCGCCGATGATCGCCAGGTTGTTCCCCTCCGTCCCGCCGGACGTAAAGAGGATCTCCTTTTCCTTCGCGCTCAGCGTGGCTGCGATCTGCTTTTTCGCCCGGTCCACGCATTCCTCGGCCTCCACGCCCTTTAAATGCATGGAGGAGGGATTGCCGTATTCCTCGTCGAACATCCGCGCCATCGCGGCCTTCACCTCGGGAAAGACCGGCGTGGTGGCGGAATTGTCCAGATAGATCTCCGTTTTACGTTCCATCTCTGTCCATCTCCAGCGCAAGCATCAGGGCGGAAAGCGTCACCAGGCCGGCCGTCTCCGTACGCAGGATGCGCCTGCCGAGCGAGATCACCTTCGCGCCTGCCTGCGCGCATTTTTCGATCTCCGCGGGATCAAATCCGCCTTCCGGCCCGATCAGGATCCCGATCTTTTTTTCGTTTTTCAGGTTCTGCAGCACCGCCGCCGTCGCCTTCATTCCGTCGGCGCTCTCGTACGGCACCAAAAGCAGACCGCCCTGGGCGTCCGCAAGCACCTGCTGCAGCGTCATCACCGGGGTCACGGCGGGGACCGTACTGCGGCCGGACTGCTCCGCCGCGGACCTGGCGATGGTATTCCAGCGCTCCAGCCTGGACGCAAGCCGTTTTTCCTCCGGCTTTGCCACGCAGCGCTTAAGGTTTACGGGCACCACGCGGGCCGCGCCAAGCTCTACGGCCTTCTGAATGATGAGTTCCATCTTGTCGGCCTTGGGAAAGCCCTGGTACAGCGTCACGGCCGCGGGCAGCTCCGCCGAGGCCCGCGCGTCGTCCACCGCAAGCACCGCCTGCGTACGGTCCGCAAAAAGGACCGTGCAGTAGTAATCCCGGTCGTCGCCGTCACTTACGGTCACGGCTTCGCCGGGTCTGATGCGCAGCACGTTCATGTGTTTCAGGGCTTCGCCCGTCACGACGATCCTGCCGGTCTCGTCCGGTTTTTCGGAAAGGATAAAATGATGCATCAGTATTTCAGGTTCTCCGGCAGATCCGCCGGGATCACTTCTTCGTTTCTGGCGAGCAGCGTGCATTCCACACTCTGCGAGACCCTGCCGTTCGCGCCGTCCGCCTCAAAGCTGTAGCCCTCGGAGACGATATAGCCGTCCTCGTCGATCACGATCTCTCCGCGGCCCGCGGTGCGCAGCCCGTTGATGGTCCCGTCAAAGGTGAGGGACAGGGTGACCGTGCCGTCCGCGGACTCCTCCAGTACCGCGCCCGTGATGCAGTTTCTGTTCAGATCGCGGCGAATGCCCTGCAGAAAATCCACGCTCACCAGCACCTGATCCAGCGAAGCGGCCTCCGTGGTCATCTTATCGCCGCTCGCGCGGACCTGCACACCGCGCCAGTAGTAGATCTCCAGCGGGATCACGCTGCCCTGCGTCTTGACGCTTCCCGTCGCCGCGACCGCGACGTCTTCGGTGCCGATCTGCGTCATGTTCAGTTTTAAACTGATCGACTCATCCGTCTCGCCCCGTTTGGTGTACAGCAGCTGGTTTTCTTCCAGCGCGGTGAGCGTGGCGTTCTTATCCCGCGCAGCCTCGTAAGCGGCCCAGGCGTCCGCGATACCCTCCGCCGGGAGTGCCGGCGTGGTCTGCTCCGCCCGGTCGTCCTGCGCGGCCTCCTGCTCTTCCGTAAGGATGAGTTCAGCCTGTGCCGGATCCATGCTGCCGCCCTCGCCGATCTCCTCCCGCAGCGTACAGCCGGAAAAGACCGCCGAGGCAAACGTCATTCCTGCCGCGATCCATGGTATCAATCTTTTCATCATCATTCTGTGTTTCCGGCCTGTGCCGGATCCGCGCCGCATAAAGCGGGTACCGTCAGCCCTTTCCGTTGTTCCTAAACAGCTGGACGGAAAGGACTTTGACCATCTGTCCGGTCTCGTTTGCCCAGAGATGGTCCGTGTTGGACGGGATGTGGATGCAGTCGCCGGGGTACAGTACGGTCTTTTCCCCGTTCACGATCTGCGTAAGCGCGCCCTCCAGCACGTACATAAACTCGGCGGCGTCATGGTTGAACACCATCTGCTCGCTCTCCCGGACCCTGCCGGGGTAGATCTCGAATATATGGATGGAGACCTGATCGCCGCAGACGGCGCTGCCGATGCTGTACTGGATAAACTCCGAGGAGACCTGGAGTCCGCGGCGCTCATAGGAGCGGATCACGTTGCTCCCTTCCGCGTCGTGCGTCCGTCCGAAAAAGGCGGCCACGTCCGTATCAAACAGATCCGCGACCTTCATCATCGCATGCATGCCGAGCGTCGCGCGGCCGTTCTCTACCTGTGACAAAAAGCCCTGGGACAGGCCAACCTGCTCGCCCACCTGTTTTAACGTCATGCCGCGCTTTAAGCGCAGCTCTTTCATCTTTTCACCTAAATTGGAATTGACAGCCATAACATACCCTCTCTTTAATATCTCCAAATACTTTACCCCAAAAATTGCATTTTGTCGATATTTATTCCTGAAAACAGGCATTAAACAGCCTAATTTCAACAATCAGACAGGAGGCGTTCAACGCCTCCCGCCCGTCCCGCAGCGCGGGCATAGCCGGGCTTGCCGCACAAAAACGGCGCACCGGACGATCCGGTGCGCCGTATGCAGCCTGACGGTCCGTCAGAACGGCATGATCCCCAGAAGGATCGCGAAGATCATGCAGATGATGGAGAAGCCCCAGACGTACAGGAACGACGCCTTGATGTGGTCCTTGATGTCCACTTCCGCAAGGCCCACGCCCAGCAGCGTAGCCGGGACCATGGGGCTGATGAAGGTCGCGCAGTTGCGGCAGACGACCATGGCGACCGCGATCGGGACCGCGCTGATGCCAAAGCCCTCGCCGATGCCGATCATGACCGGCAGCATGCCGTAGAAGTAGCTGTCCGTATCGAAGGCCAGCGCCAGCGGCACGGAAAGGATACCGATGACCAACGGCAGATGTCTGCCCAAAAATTCCGGCAGGATCATGGTGATGAGGTTGGACATGCAGCCCACGACGCTCGTCACGTCCACGTCGTTCACCTTTACGGTCTTGACCAGGACGCCCATCAGGACGGCCGCGCCCATCAGGGTGGAGCACATCATCAGAGCGGGACCCGCATGCAGGTTGATGATCTTCTTGTGCATCTTGCCGGATAAGCCGTAGTTGACAAACAGCGCGATGGCTGTGCCAAGCATAAACGGCACGTAGCTCGGAAACTCATCCCAGATCAGCATGGCGATGACCGCCACGGTAAGCAGGACGTTGAAGATAAAGAGTTTGGGACGGGCAAGCTCACTGTCGCGGGCCGCCTCGTCGGACGCGCTGTCCATGCCCTCTTCCGGCGCCAGCGTGCTGTTTAAGCCCGCGCCGCGCTTCTTTTCCTGGAAACCCGCCAGCACCGCGTGCGCCAGCGCCAGAACGATACCGAAGATCTGGATGGGCAGCAGGGTCTTCCACAGATTGCTGGCTTCCATGGTCAGCACGGAGGCCGCGCGCATGGTCGGCCCGGCCCAGGGCATCAGATTCAGGACGCCCATTGCCAGCACGGCGATGCGCAGCAGCGTGGTCTTTCTCATGTGCATCTTCTTGTAGATGGGCAGCATGGCCGGCACCACGATGCAGAACGTGGAAGCGCCGCCGCCGTCCAGGTGTCCGACCAGTGCGATCACGGCGGTCATGATGGCCACGCCGACCACGCTGTCGCCGGTGAGCTTCATCAGTTTGCCGATGATCACGTCAAACATGCCGGCATCCGTCATGATGCCGAAGAACAGTACGCTGAACACAAACAGGGCGGCCGTGGGGCCGGTGCTCGAGAAGCCGGATTTGATCAGCGAGGCTACGTCGCCAAAGGTATAGTAGCCGCCGATAACCAGGACCAGGGCCAGCAGCGCCGGGAACACGATAAACGCGATACTCGGCTGCGTCAGGCTCTTGAACAGGGTGATCACTATGGCGATGATACACACAAAGCCAAGGATACCAACAACAGTTTCACTCATAGAACGCTCTCCTTTCGTTCGCACACACAGTGTGTTCTTATTTTATCAGGTTACGGATCCCGGGTCCAATCGGAAAATGCGATAACCCTTATCTTATTTCTGTCTGCCCTGGGTCTGCAGGATCGTCTTTTCGCCGTACAGTTCCAGGATGCGCGCAAACTCTTTTTCGTCGTAGAAACGGCACTGGCCGCGCGTAAAGGCCTTGGCCGTCTCCACCGCGAAGACCGCGGCCTCCTCGATATCGGCCGTGTGGGAGGCTCCCGTGGCGCTGCCGGCGACCGCCGCCTGCGTGGTAATGGCCACGCCCACCACTGGCGCCGCCGTAGCCGTGGACGGCTGCAGGATGCTGTTCAAATGGAAGATCCCGTTTCCGTAGGGTGTGATATCCTGGTCCGTGAGCGCAAAGACCTGCGGCAGACGTCCGGTCGCGTTCTGCATGAGGTTCAGCAGATCCTCGGATACGCGCAGGATATAGCCCTCCTTGACCGTGGGGGAAATGGCAAAGCCGCGGCAGTTGATGATGCGGTTGCCCTTGGTGGTATCGATGGAAAGGATCGCGTCCAGGTCCCCGCGCACCTCATGGGCGTTCACGGTGACCATGTCCACCGGCGCGCTCATAAAGGGCACCGGATCGTGCGGCTGCGTGGGCGCGTCGGGGCACACGTGCGTGCAGACCACCACGTCGCCCGGCAGGCGGTCTCCCTTTGCGGCCATGTCGGCAAGCTTTGCCGCCGCGGCAAGCGCCGTCCAGGCGCCGTCCCCGTCCGACACGAAGCCGATCTGCTCCGGCCGCGCGCCGATGCCGCCCAGGCGTCCCAAAATCCCGAGCGTAGGCGCGCTGCCGCCGGCCAGCCTCCCGTCAGTGCCGGGAATGGTGATGCGCACCATGTCCGTGGTCCCCTTTTCGCCGGTCAGCGTGGTCACCTCGGTCCGCGCCATGCCGCCGAAGCGGTCAAAGTAGGCCTGCACCGCGGCGCCGCTCGCGTCGGGCCGGTCCAGAAGGTCAAAGATCTCGATCAGTTGTTTCATCAGCATCGTCTTGTCCTCCTCTTCTGCCGTCAGTATATCATCTTTCAGAAACGCCGCCAATATGCATTGGCGCGATCGCGGGGCGTAAAATCGTCTTTTTGCGCGGTCCGTCCCGCCGGCCTGGCGCCGTCCGCGGCTTGCATTGCCCTCCGGTTCGGTCTATACTGTAGGCATCCCTATTCCAATAAAGGAGCTTCCCATGTTACCTTTTGACAAGTCTTACTGTATCGAAACCTTTAAGAGACTGCTTGCCGTGGATTCCACCACCGGCCAGTACGAGGAGATCCAGGCGCTCACCTGCGGCATCCTGGACGAGCTCGGCATCCCGTACCGCACCATCCACAAGGGCGGCATCATCGCGGACCTGGGCGGCGAAGGCAACGCCGTGGTGGTCGCGGCGCACCTGGACGACATCGGCCTGATGGTCCGCCACGTAAACGCGGACGGCACCCTGAACCTGTGCAACGTAGGCGGCCTGCACCCCTTCTACTCCGTGATGGAGAACGTGCGCGTGTACAACCGCGACGGCAATGTCTTTACCGGCACCGTCTGCCGCACGCCCAATTCCATCCACGTCACCGAGGAAGAGCTGAGGAACACGCTGGGCGACTACCGCAAGAATGTGTGCGTGGTGCTGGACGAGGACGTGCACAGCGCGCAGGACGTGTATGATCTGGGCATCGAGACCGGCGACGTGGTCGCACTGGAGCCCCGCCTGCAGCTCTCCAACGGCTATATCAAGTCCCGTTTTGTGGATGACAAGGCCTGCGTGGCCGTGCTGCTGGCCTGGATGAAGGCGTTGAAGGAGTCCGGTATCGCGCTGAGCCGCAAGGTCTATGCCTATTTCTCCATGTATGAGGAGATCGGCCACGGCACCACCGTGCTGCCGGAGGGTGTTGCGGACATCATCGCCATGGACATCGCGCCTACCGGCCCGGACCAGACCTCCGACGAGCACAAGGTCTCCATCTTTGCCAAGGACGCGCGCTTCCCGTACCACTGGGGGCTCACCACCGAGCTGCGCAACGCCGCGCGCACTGCCGGCATCGACTACGTGATGGACATCTTCACGCCGCACTACGGCACGGACTGCGATCCGACCGTGCTGGCCGGCTACGACGTGCGCCACGCGGCCTTCGGCCCCGGCACTTCCAACAGCCACGGCTACGAGCGGACCCACGAAGACGCCTTAAAGGCCTGCTACGACCTGCTCACGGCCTATCTGGTCGGGTAAGGAACCGTTCCGAACCCTGCGTCTTTGCAAAAAGGCAGCCGCATTTGCCAGATCTGGGCATTTGGTGTGCTACCCGTCAAGAGGACAGTGAATAATTAAAGAGTTTTTTGCCGCCAGTCGAGCAATCGGCTGGCGGTATTCTTATGCTGCCAAATGATAGTTCTCATG
>CACZPX010000120.1 GCA_902783095.1 uncultured Lachnospiraceae bacterium | reverse complement strand
GCGGCGGAACTGATGAGCGTGGGCTGCAACTACCTGCGCGAGCACATCATGGACGGCCAGCGCATCCATTACGCCTATTCGGACGCCGGCGGCACCGCGCCCAACGTGGTGCAGGGACACGCCGTGGTGAAATACGAGGTGCGCGCGCGGACCGTCAAAGAGGTGCTGGCACTGTGGGACCGCGTGGTCCGCGTGGCGGAGGGCGCCGCGCATATGACGGAGACTTCGCTTTCCGTGCAGAAGACCATGGCCTTCTCCGACAATACCAACAATTCCGTGCTGGCTAAGATCGCGAGCGGCTGCCTGAAGGAGGTGGGCGCACCCGCCTGGGACGCGGAGGACTACGCCCTGGCCCGCGCCTATCTGGATTCCTACGGGCCGCTGCAGAAGGAGAGCATCCGCGCAAAGATCGCGGAACAGTTCGGCGAGGACCGGCTGGAGGCCGTGCTGGAAAAACCGCTGCACGGCGAGGTCTGGCCGTACGATCCGTCCAAGGCGAGATTCATGGGCGGTTCCACGGACGTGGGAGACGTCAGTTATGCCGCCCCCACCTGCGAGATCCACGTGGCCTGTGCCTGCATCGGCAATATCGGGCACAGCTGGCAGATGGCCGGCCAGGCCGGGAGCCGCATCGCGCACAAGGGGCTGCTCACCGCGGCGCAGGTGATGGCGCTTGCCTGCATCCGGACCATGGAGGATCCGGCGGCGATGGAGACCGCGAAGGCGGAACTGCTAAAGAAAAACGGCGGGAAGTACGTCTGCCCGCTGCCGGACGACGTAAAGCCGCCGATCGGCGTGTACTGATAACAGGAGCGGGAACATGTGGACGCAGACAGCGATCGATGAACTGTGTGAAAGGGTCCCGGTGGTAAAGGACATCGCGGGACAGAAGGAGACCGTCTGGATCAATCCGGGCCGGCTCCCGTTTGCGGCGGCCATGCAGGGCAGTCCGCTCACCATGGCGGACGTGGAAGACGCCGCGGCGCGCCTGGACCGTTTTGCAGCCTATTTTTTAAAAGCCTGTCCGGAGACGCGGGCGGCCGGCGGCCGGCTGGAATCGCCGCTGCAGGCGGTCCCGCACATGCAGGCGGCGCTTGAGGAGCGGTACGGCGCGCCGGTCTTCGGAAAACTGCTGATCAAGCTGGACAGCCATCTGCCTGTCTCGGGGTCCATCAAGGCCCGCGGCGGCATCTATGAGGTCTTAAAGACCGCCGAGGATATCGCGCTGGCAAACGGCCTGCTGGCCCCCGGAGATTCCTATGAGAAGTTCGATACGGAGGATCTCCGCAGCCTGTTCTCCCGTTACCGCGTGGCGGTGGGCTCCACCGGCAACCTGGGGCTCTCCATCGGCATCATGAGCGCAAAGCTGGGCTTTGACGTGACCGTGCACATGTCGGCGGACGCCAGGCAGTGGAAAAAGGACATGCTGCGCAGCAAAGGCGCCAAAGTGGTGGAGTACGACGCCGACTACAGCGTCGCGGTAAAACAGGGACGCAGGGAGGCCGAGAACGATCCGTTCTGCCATTTTGTGGACGATGAGAACTCACAGACCCTGTTTTTGGGCTACAGCGTGGCCGCCCTGCGGCTGCGGGACCAGCTCGCGGCTGCGGGCATACCGGTGGACGCGGTGCATCCGCTGTTTGTCTACCTGCCCTGCGGCGTGGGCGGCGGCCCCGGCGGCGTGGCCTTCGGCTTAAAGCAGGTGTTCGGCGACGCGGTGCACTGCTTCTTTGCGGAGCCGGTGCAGTCCTGCTGCATGATGCTCGGCATGGCCACCGGCCTGCACGACCGGATCTGCGTACAGGATCTGGGGCTGGACAATAAAACGGCCGCGGACGGCCTGGCGGTGGGACGCGCCTCCAGCTTTGTGGGCGGCGTGATGGCGCCGCATCTTGGCGGCTGCTATTCGCTCACCGACGCGCGGATGTCCGCACTGCTGGCCCTGCTGGCGGATACCGAGGGGCTGTACCTGGAACCCAGCGCGCTGGCCGGCGCCTACGGGCCCGTTCTGCTGCAAAAGGACCCCGGCATGCGGGAGTATCTGCGGCAGCTTTCGGTGCGGCCGGAGGACGTCACCCAGCTGATCTGGGCCACCGGCGGCAGCATGGTGCCCAAAGAGGATATGGAACGGTACTACCGGGCCGGAAAGGCCGCGCTTTCGGGCGGGGAGCCGGCGTGAGAGCAGATCATAGGAGCGAGCGGAGAAATCTTTCGCCCGCTTCTTTTTATTTTGATGCGGCTGTGCTATGATGCAAAGAGCGGGCGCGGCTGTGCCTACCGCAGGCGCCGGCACCATTACGGAGAAGGAGCAAAGTGTTATGCTGAAATTTGATCCGACCCTTTATCACTATGCCTCGCGGCGCAATACCGTTTACGCCAAGAACGGCATGGTCTGCACCTCGCAGCCGCTGGCCGCGCAGGCAGGCCTGGACGTGCTGCGCAAGGGCGGCAATGCCATTGACGCGGCCATTGCCACGGCGACCGCCCTGACGGTCGTGGAAAACTCCTGCAACGGCATCGGCGCGGACGCGTTCGCGCTGATCTGGACCGGCGGCAAACTGTACGGTTTGAATGCCAGCGGACCCGCTCCCAAAAAGATCACGGCGCAGGCCGTGCGCGACATGGGCTACGAGAAGATGCCCACGTTTGGCTTTATCCCGGTCACGGTACCCGGCGCGCCCGGCGCCTGGGCGGCGCTTTCGGAGCGCTTTGGCAGACTGCCGCTCACTACGGTGATGGAGAGCGCGATCCGCTATGCCGGCGAGGGCTATCCGGTCTCCGTCACGAACGGCATGGGCTGGGGCAGGGCCGCAAAGCGCTATGCGGAACAGCAGGGCGAGGAATTCAAGTACTGGTTCGATACCTTCGCACCCGGCGGCGTGGCGCCGAAGCCCGGCGAGATCTGGAAGAACGAGGACATGGCCCGCACGCTGGAATCCATCGCGAAGACCAAGGCCCGCAGCTTTTACGAGGGCGAGCTGATGGAAAAGATCGTGGCCTTCTCCGACAAATACGGCGGCTTCTTTGCGCCGGAGGACTTTGAAACCTACAAGCCGGAATGGGTAGAGCCCATCAGCACCGAATACCGCGGCTACCGCGTGCATGAGATCCCGCCCAACGGCCAGGGCATCTCCACGCTGATGGCCTTAAACATCTTAAAGGGCTTTGATCTGGATCCGGAACGCGAGACGGCGGAGAACTACCACCTGCAGATCGAGGCCATCAAGCTGGGCATGACGGACGCGGCCAAGTACGTGACCGACCCGAAGGCCATGAGCGTGACGGTGGAAGACCTGCTCTCCCCGGAATTTGCCGAACAGCGCCGCAAACTGATCGGCCACAACGCCATCGACCCCGTGCCGGGCAATATCTCCAAGGGCGGCACCGTATACCTGTGCGCCGCGGACGGAGAGGGCAACATGATCTCCTTTATCCAGAGCAACTACATGGGCTTCGGCAGCGGCCTGGTGGTGCCGAACACCGGCATCGCGCTGCAGAACCGCGGCAACAACTTCTCGCTCGACCCGAACCACGACAACGTGCTGGCGGGCGGCAAGCGGCCGTATCACACCATCATCCCGGCCTTCCTGACAAAGGACGGCCAGCCGGTGGGCCCGTTCGGCGTGATGGGCGGCTTTATGCAGCCGCAGGGCCATCTGCAGATGACCGTGAACACCGTGGACTTTGGCATGAACCCGCAGGATGCGCTGGATGCGCCGCGCTGGCAGTGGATGGGGTCCGGCCGCAAGCTGGATCTGGAGGATACCGTGCCAGAGGCCATTAAGCAGGAGCTGGCAGACCGCGGCCACGAGGTCCGCGTGATCACCGACTACGGCAGCATGGGCAAGGGCGAGATCATCTGGAAGATGGGCGACGCGCTGGCCGGCGGCTGCGAGCCGCGTGCCGACGGTACGGTGGCATCTTACTGATGATCGGAGGAGAGAAGGTCCTGTCATGAAACTTTTTATCTACTACAGCAGCACCGGCAACGGAGACGCCGTCGCGGATTTTCTGCAGCAAAAGGGCGTGCACGTCCGCAAGGTGCGGCCGGTAAAAGAGCTTCCGGAAGCCTTTCTGCTCAGGATGGCGGTGGGCGGCTTTCAGGCGCTGACCGGCAAAAAGGCCGAGCTGGCGGACTTTGATCCGGACGTATCCGCCTATGACGACGTGATCATCGGTTCGCCCATCTGGGCCGGGAACCTGAGCAGCCCCATCAATACGGTGCTGGACCGCGTGGACCTTTCGGGCAAGCGCGTCTCCTTTATCCTGTATTCCGGCAGCGGCAAGGCGGTCCGCGCGGCCGCAAAGCTGCACAAGGCCTATCCGGACGCGGTCATCCGCGTGTTAAAGGAGCCTAAAGAGATACTGAACAAAAAAGAAGAGGCCGCGGCAGAGAACTGACTGCGGCAGCATCATCAAAAAAGGGGACGACGCGCCGTCCCCTCTTTTATTGCGGTTTTTTCATCTCTTTGTGGCCCAGTCCACCACGTGATCGATGAACTGCTTGACGACGGGCCCCGGGGCCTCGCCGTTCGGATTATTGACAGCCAGACAGACGGTGCGCTTTTCGCCGGTGGAGAGCGGCCGGGCCTCTATGCCTTCCAGGCCCACGTTCCGGATCAGCAGCTCCGGCACCAGCGTGATGCCGCGGCCCTGCCGGACCATGGAGAGCACGGAGTAGTCGCTCCAGCGCGCGGAGGCGATGTGCGAATTGCTCTGCGCGATCATCTTGATGACCTTGCCCGCGTCGTAACTCATGCCCTCGGAGGGGACCAGAATGTGGTAGCCCTGCAGCTCCAGCGGGTGGATGCTCTCTTTTTCGGAGAGCGGATGCCCCTTTGGCATCACCACGTAGAAGGGATCGCTGCGCAGCGGCCACAGCGAAAAGGCGCAGCGCGTGCCGGAGGTCAGAAAGCCGCAGTCCACGGTGCCGTCCTGCAGCCAGCGCTCCATCTCCTCATAGGTCCCGTCAAAGATGTTGATGTTGATCCAGGGGAATTTTTCGTGAAAGCTGTCGATGATCTGCGGCAGCCAGCTGATGGCCACGCTGGAGATGCATCCGACGTTCAGCTGCGCAGACATCTTGGTGCCGAGCTTGTTAGCGACTTTTTCGAGCGTGGCCTGCTGCTGCAGGATGGTGTGGATATAGGGCAGCAGCGCCGAACAGTCCGGCGTAGGAGAAACGCCGGTGTGGCTGCGTTCCAGCAGCGTCACGCCAAGCTGGGCTTCCAGCCGGTCGATGATGTGGCTGCCGGCGGAAGAGGAGTAGCCAAGCTCCATAGAGGCTTTCGTCAGACTTTTGCATTGCAGCGCTTTGACCAGCACATTCAGATCCTTTGTCTCCATTGGGGGCTCCTTTCCGTATCGTACGGTCGGTGTAACGCAGGGACCGAAAACAGTCATGAATTTTTTTCAATACTGTACTGCAAAGCCTTCGCTTCCCATAGGGAAGAGAAAGAAATAAACTAATAAGCGGGTCAGGAATCCATAGCCTCCGCGCAGGTTTTCCCCCAAGTGCCATGCGCCGGGGACTATGGGTTCCGCCTTTTTTATTTTGCGGCGGTGTGTCTACCGCATCACCACTACGTAATCCCCGGCCTTTGCCGTACCGGGCAGCAGGACTTTCACAAAGATGCCTTCGCGCGGCATCACGCAGTCGCCGGCCTTTTTCCGGATCTCGCAGTCGAAGTGGCACTCCTTGCCGATCTGCGTCACCTCACAGGTGGCGGTGCCGATCTTCAGGCGGGTGCCCACCGGCAGCTCATACAGGCAGAGCCCCTCCGTCAGAATATTTTCCGCAAAGGCGCCGGGCTGCAGCGGAAAGTCGATCTTTTCCTGCACCTTGGCCACGCTCTCCGCACCCAGCAGGCTCACCTGGCGGTGCCAGTTCCCGGCGTGGGCGTCCCCTTCGATCCCGTGATCCGGGATCAGACTGATCTGCGCAACGGGCGTCTTCTGTACACCCTTGACCGTGCTGACGCAGACGGCCTTTATCACCGCGTGTTCCACCGGCGCCGCGCAGTCCGCGCTGCCCTCGGAGAGGAGCATCTTGATGCCGTGGTCCAGCGCGCCGATCACCGCGTTCAGGTTTTCCGCGGAGGCCTTTTCGCTGCCGGGCAGGTTGACGATCAGGCTGCGGCCGCGGATACCGGCTGCGGAGCGGGAGAGGCAGCCGCGCGGCGTGATGCGCAGGCTCTCGGCCCTCATGGCCTCCGGGATGCCCGGCGTGGGGCGCTCCACCACCTCCATGGTGGCCTCCGGCGTGATGTCACGCGGGGAAAAGCCCGTGCCGCCCGTGGTCAGGACCAGGTTGAGCCCCAGCCCGTCCGTGGTCTTTAACAGTTC
>CACZPX010000119.1 GCA_902783095.1 uncultured Lachnospiraceae bacterium | reverse complement strand
GATCATATTAAAGGACGGAGAGCGGATAGACGATCTGCAGAGAAAGGGCTACAGGATCATCCAGGATCCGTCCTTTTTCTGTTTCGGGTCGGACGCCGTGCTGCTGTCTGGTTTTGCAAAGCCGGGAAAACGCGACCGCGTGCTGGACCTGGGGACCGGAACGGGCGTGATCCCGCTGCTGCTCGCGGCGCGGTACCCCGAGGCGGTCTTTACGGGGCTGGAGATCAACCCGGAGAGTGCGGACATGGCGGAACGCAGCGTGCGGCTGAACGGTCTGGAAGACCGCGTCCGCATCGTACAGGGCGATATCCGTGAGGCGGACCGGCTGTTTGCGCCCGCTTCGTTCGATACGGTGGTCACCAATCCGCCGTACATGGCCGGGGAGGACGGCTTAAAGAATCCGTCGGCGGCCAAGGCGGCCGCCCGGCACGAGATCTTCTGCACCATCGACGACGTGCTGCGCGCAAGCGCCGTGCTCCTTCGAAGCGGCGGCAGCTTTTTTATGGTCCACCGGCCGCACAGGCTGGCGGAGATCCTGGATAAGATGCGCGCTGCGCGGCTGGAACCGAAGATCCTGCGCACCGTCCACCCCCGCGCGGAGGACGAGGCGCGGATGTTTCTGGTGAAGGGGACGAAAGACGGCGGCAAATGGCTGACCGTGGAGCGGCCCCTGATCCTGTACGGCGCGGACGGCGGCGAAACGCAGGAAGTGCGGGAAATATACGGGAGGCAGTGATGGCAGGCAGACTTTATATATGCGCAACGCCCATCGGCAATCTGGAGGACATCACCTTCCGTGCCGTGGAGACCTTAAAACAGGTGCAGCTGATCGCCGCCGAGGATACGCGGCACAGCGGCACGCTGCTGTCCCGGTACGGGATCCACACGCCGGTCACGAGCTATCATGAGCACAACCGCTACGAAAAGGCGGAGGTCCTTTTGGAGCGGCTGCGGGCCGGCGACGATATCGCGCTGATCACGGACGCGGGCACGCCCGTGATCTCCGACCCGGGCGAGGTGATCGTAAAGCTGGCGCGAAAAGAGGGCATAGAGGTTTTGACGCTGCCCGGTCCCTGCGCGCTGATCGCCGCGCTTTCGGTGTCCGGCATCGCGGGGCGGCGCTTCTGCTTTGAGGGGTTTCTGCCCGCGGACAACGTGGAGCGCAGGGCGGTCCTGGAGGAGCTTAAGACGGAGCCGCGCACCGTGATCCTGTACGAGGCGCCGCATCATTTGAAGAGCACGCTGCAGGAACTGTACCGGACGCTGGGCGACCGTCAGATCGCGCTGTGCCGGGAACTGACCAAGTTGCACGAAGAGGCGGCGGTCATGACGCTTTCGGAGGCGGCGGCCCTGTACGGGGAGACCGAGCCCAAGGGCGAGTTCGTGCTGGTGATAGAGGGGCGCTCGCGCGAGCAGGCGGCGGCGGAGACCGCGGCAAAATGGGAGAGCGTGAGCCTGACGGAGCATCTGCAGCACTATCTGGAAGAGGGCCTTTCGCAAAAGGAGGCCATGAAGCAGATGGCAAAGGACCGCGGGGTGACAAAGCGGGACATCTACAACGAACTGCAGCGGCAGAAGGAGAGGGAAGGAGAAGCATGAACGTCTGTATATTCGGGGCGTCGAGCAGCATCACAAAGGAACACTATATCCGCAGCGTGGAGGAGCTGGGACGGATCCTGGCAGAGCGCGGCCACGCGCTGATCTTCGGTGCGGGCGGAGCCGGTCTGATGGGGGCGGCGGCCCGCGGCTTTAAGGCCGGCGGCGGAAGGGTGACCGGCATCGTGCCGGATTTCTTTATCAATGAGGTGCAGGCGGTCCTCTTTGACGGCTGTGACGAGATGATCTATACCAGGACCATGGCGGAGCGCAAAACGCTGATGGAGGACAAGGCGGACGCCTTTATCACCGTGCCGGGCGGCATCGGGACCCTGGAGGAATTCTTTGAGGCGCTCACCTTAAAGCAGCTGGGGCGCCACCGCAAGGCCATGGTCATCTACAACGTGAACGGCTATTTTGACAAGCTGAAAGAACTGCTGGACGGTGCCGTGGCCGAAGGCTTTTTAAACGCGCACTGTCTGGATTTTGTGCTGATCGCGGACGACGCGGAGCAGATCGCGGACTATCTGGAAAACTACGATCCGTCCGTGTTTGACCTGGAGATCAGCGGATACCGCTATTAAACGCAGCGAAGGAGCGCCGGTATGAAAGCAGAGAGGGCCTTTCCCTCCGCCGTGGTCACAAAAAAGGCGGAGCGGTCGTTAAAAGAGGGACACGTCTGGGTCTATGACGCGGAGATCACCGCATGGAGCGAACAGCCGGAAAACGGCGCGCTGGTCGACGTAAAGGGACCCACCGGCCGGTACCTGGGGACCGGCCTGGTAAGCGAACATTCCAAGATCCGCATCCGGATCCTGTCCAAAAACGCCAACGACACCTTTGACGAAGCCTTTTGGGAGCGGCGGCTGCGCTACGCCTGGCAGTACCGCAAGGACGTGATGGGGGAAGAGCTGTCCTGCTGCCGCCTGATCTTCGGCGAGGCGGACCAGTTTCCGGGCTTTACGGTGGACCGGTACAACGACGTGCTGGTGACGCAGGTGCTCTCCTTTGGGATAGAGCAGCGCAAGGACCTGCTCTACCGGAAGCTGTTGGAGGTCCTGGCCGCGGACGGCGTGGAGATCGCCGGCATCTTTGAGCGCAACGATCTGGCCGCGCGGAAGCTGGAGGGGCTGGAGGTCTGCAAGGGCTGGTACGCCCTGCCCGGAAAGCCTGCGCCGGCCTCGACGGTGCAGACCATCTGTGAAAACGGCCTGTATTACGAAGTGGACGTGGAAAACGGTCAGAAGACGGGATATTTTCTGGACCAGCGCTTCAACCGGCGCGCCGTGGCGGCGCTGGCCCGCGGCAAGAGGGTACTGGACTGCTTTACGCACACCGGCGCCTTTGCGCTGAACGCCGCAAGGGGCGGAGCGGCGCATGTGACGGCCGTGGACGTGAGCGCGGACGCGCTGGCGCTTGCCAAGCGGAACGCGGCTTTGAACCATCTGGAGGATAAGGTGGACTTTCTGCAGGCCGACGTGATGGACCTGCTGCCCCGCCTGCTGGAAGAGGGCCGGCGGGACTACGATTTCATCATTCTGGATCCGCCCGCCTTTACCAAGAGCCGCAAGACCGTGGACAACGCGATGCGCGGCTATCAGGAGATCAATTTCCGCGCGATGAAGCTGCTGCCCCGCGGCGGCTATCTCGCCACCTGTTCCTGCAGCCATTTTGCGGAGGAGTGGCGCTTTAAGGAGATGCTGAAGGACGCCGCGCGCGAGGCGGGCGTCACCTTAAAGCAGATCGAGGCGCGCCAGCAGGCGGCGGACCATCCGATCCTCTGGGGCGTGGAGGAGACGAACTATCTGAAGTTCTTCCTGTTCCAGGTGATCTGACCACGGGGACCGGCGGCCCGAGCGCGCCGGGAGACAAAGACGGACCATACCGGCAAAAATACCGGAGACAAAAAAAACCGGCCCGCAGACGGCCCGGACAGGAGGTAGCACCATGATCCTGATCGCAACACCGATGACAGAAGAAGCCAAAAAAAGCCTGGAGGCGGCTGCTCCCGGGCAGGAGATCCGCTATAAGAGCGTAAAGGAAGTCACCGCCGAAGACGTGAAGGAGGCGGAGATCATCTTCGGAAACGTGCCGGCCGCGCTTTTGGCCGGGGCACAGAAGCTGAAGCTTTTGCAGCTGTTTTCCGCCGGCTTCGACAACTATATGGACGCGCAGGTGCCGGAAGGCTGCGCGATCTGCTCGGCGGTGGGCGGTTACGGCCTGACCGTCTCCGAATACGCGGTGACCGCGCTGATGTGCCTGAACCGCAAGTTCCAGCTGTACGTCCGCAACCAGGAGCAGAATCTCTGGCACCACGAAGGGGCGGTCAAGTCCGTCTGGGGCTCCACCATACTGGTGCTCGGCGCGGGAAGCATCGGCGGGGACGCCGCGAAGGTCTTTAAGGCCATGGGCGCTTACGTCATAGGGACAAAGCGCAGCACGCAGGATAAGCCGGAGTGGCTGGACGAGCTGCACACGCTGGCGGAGATCGATACGCTGCTGCCGCGCGCGGACGCGGTGCTGATCGCGCTGCCGGCCAACCCGGATACCTACCGGCTGTTCGACCGCAGCCGCCTGCTGCGGATGAAGGAGGACGCCTACCTGGTCAACGTGGGGCGCGGCAACATCATCGACTGCGAAGCCCTGGCGCAGGTTCTGCAGGAGCGTCCGCTCATGGGTGCCTGCCTGGACGTGACCGATCCGGAACCGCTTCCGGCGGACCATCCGCTGTGGGGTTTAAAGAACGCCGTGATCACGCCGCACGCCGCGGGCGGCTTCTTCCTGCCGGAGACCCAGCGCCGGGTCACGGAGATCGGCATTCAGAACATCAAAAACTGCCTGGCGGGCCTGCCGCTCAGAAACCGCGTCAACGGATAGAACGGAGAATATCCGAATTTTTTATAAAAGCTTTATAGAATGGAACTCCCTGTTCCTTGTCTTTTTGGCAAAGCCTCTTATAATGATCGTATAAGAGGCTTTGTTCTATGAAGGGCACCGTTCGGTGCATTCTTTCACACTTCAAAGAATTTCCGCATTTCGGATCAGTTCAGAAGAACACTCAGTAAAGGCGGGCCCGTCAGAGGGTCCGGATCGGTTTGACATCATGGCGAAAACGATGATCGGGATCTGCGATCCCAACCGGGATTATGCCGAGCGTTTTGCCTACTTCATCTGGCACAGGATGGGTGACAGCTATGAGGCGGCTGCGTTCACAAAACCGGAGCGCCTGCAGACGGTACTCGCCGCCGGCGGCGCGGACATTCTGATCGTGACGGAGGCGTTTTACCGTCTTTTAAAACCGGCACAGGCCGGCTGCTGTCTGCGGGCGGCAAAGACGGCCGCGCTTCTTACGGAGACGGAGGGGAAGCCGTTTCCGGGCTGGTACTGCCTTTACCGGTACCGCTCTACGGAGCAGATCCTGCGTGCGGTCCTGGCCGAGCACAGGCTGCGGGAAGTGAAGGACGATGCGGAACGGAGCGGGAAGACCCGGAAGATCGCGGTCTACTCGCCGGTCGCGCGGTGCGGAAAGACCTCTTTTGCGCTGGAACTGTCCGCGGCGCTCGGACAGGTGGGTACGGTCCTGTTTTTGTCCTTTGAGGTACTGAACGCCCACTTAAAAGACGACGCGGACCGGCCGGCGGTCTCGGACCTGCTCTACGGAGCCCTGATCCGGTCCGGACGGGAGGACTTGCCCGTTCCGGACAGCGAGCGGGGCGGGCAGGTGACGCGGCTCGGTCCGGTCCGCTGCGCGGACGATCTGGCGCTTTCCGGACCGGAGGGCTGGCGCGGCCTGATCGAGGCCCTGGCGGCGGTCGGCACGTACCGCTTTCTGGTCGCGGATCTGGGGGACCTTGTTCTGCCGCCGGCGTCGGTGCTCACGGTCTTTGACCGGATCATCCTGCCGGTGCTGCAGGACGAGGTCTCTCAGAAGAAACTGGCGCTGTGGGAAGCCTCTTTTTCGGAAGAGGAGGCCGCGGTGCTCCGGGAAAAGACGCGCCGGCTGGACCTGTCCTTTTTCTGTGAGCCGCAGGCGGACCGCACACAGGCGGCCGCGGAGCTTGCGGCGCTGGCCGGCCGGCTGGTACTGGAGGAACTCTGATGCCTGCGTTGGACCTGGAAGAGCTGACGGAGGAACTGAAGGCCGCGGTTCGGGAAGAGCTGGACCTGACGGCGGAGCCGGGGGACGCGGGCGTGTATGCCTGCATCGATCGGCTGATGCGGCGGGAGGCGCGGCTCAATACGCTGCCGATCCGGCAGAAGCGCCGGCTGCGCAAGCGGGTCTTCGACGCCTTCCGCAGGCTGGACATCCTGCAGGAACTGCTGGAGGATCCGGCCGTGACGGAGATCATGGTAAACGGTACGCAGGCCATCTATTTTGAAAAGGAGGGCCGGCTGCAAAAGTGGGACCGCCGCTTTACGTCGGCGGCCCTGCTGGAGGACCTGATCCAGCGCATCGTCTCGGGCGTGAACCGGTCGGTGAATACGGCCTCCCCCATTGTAGACGCCCGCCTGCCGGACGGCTCCCGCGTGAACGTGGTCCTGCCGCCGGCGGCGCCGGACGGGCCGATCCTCACCATCCGCCGCTTTCCGGCGGAGGCCATGACGCTGCGGCGGCTGACGGCCCTGGGCAGCATCACCGAAGAGGCGGCCGCGTTTCTGGCGGCAAGGGTGCAAAACGGGTGCAACCTGTTTGTGAGCGGCGGTACCGGGTCCGGCAAGACGACCTTTTTAAACGCGCTGTCCTTCTGCATTCCGCAGGAGGAACGGGTGGTGACGGTGGAAGATTCGCTGGAGCTGATGCTCTCCATCGAAAACCTGGTCCGGCTGGAGGTGCGCGACGAGAATCTGCAGGGGCGAGGGGGCATCGGCATCCGCGACCTGATCCGGACGGCGCTTCGGATGCGGCCGGACCGGCTGATCGTCGGTGAGGTGCGCGGGCCGGAGGCGCTGGACATGCTGCAGGCCATGAACACCGGCCACGACGGCTCGCTGTGTACCGGCCACGGCAACAGTCCGCGGGATATGCTTGCCCGGATCGAGACCATGGTGCTCATGGGCGGCGAGCTGCCGCTGGCGGCGGTGCGCAGCCAGATCGCCTCGGCGCTGGACCTGATGGTCCATCTGGAACGGCGGCGGGACGGCAGCCGCAGGGTGACGGAGATTTCGGAGGTGCTGGGACTTGAAAACGGAGAGATCCTTTTGGAAACGCTGTATGCGGCGGACGCGGACGGCGTATTGCGGCAGCGGGCAAACTACCGGGGAGACAAACGAAGACGGGACGCAGGCGGTGCGCCGGCAGGCCGGGCCGGATCGGCTGCCCGCGGGTGAGCGCCTGGCGGCCAGCGCGGGAGCCCTGCTTATGGTGCTCCTGCTGGCACGGTTGTTTTACCGCAGCTATGCGGCGGTCGTTTTTCTGCTGCCAGCGGGGTATCCGGCCTGGCTGTACTGCTGCGCCGCGGTCAGACAGCGGCAGCGGCGAAAGCTGCGCCGGGAGTTTATCGATGCGATGGACGCCTATATCAGCGCCTTAAAGACCGGGTTTTCGCCGGAAAACGCCCTGCAGCCGGCCGTGCGTCAGCTGCGGCGCATCTACGGACGGACCGGCACGCTGGCGGTGCAGCTTTCGCAGATGCAGCGGCGGCTGGCGGTCAACGAACCGCTGGAGACGCTGTTTGCCGGACTGGCGGAGCGCACCGGGCTGGAGGAAGTCGCAAGGATGGCGGAGATCTTTGGTCTGGCGCGGCGAAACGGCGGCATTCTGGTGACGGTACTGGAGGATACCCTGCGGGCCATGCGCGCAAAGGAACGCCTGCGCGGGGAGATCCGGACGCAGCTGACGGCCAGGCGGCTGGAATTCGGCATTATGGCGCTCACGCCGGCGGCCATGCTGCTGTATCTGGAGACGACCACCGCCGGATACCTGGATCCGCTGTACCGGGGGCTTTCCGGACGGCTTGCCATGAGCCTGCTTCTGCTGGTGTACGGCGGCGCGGTTTGGCTTGGTCTGCGGCTGATGCGGGAGGACGGATGGGCGGCACCGTAAAACGGTTTCACAGGTTTCGGCGCTCGGAAAGACGGCTGGAGCGGCTCTCACGGATCCGGCCGGAGCAGCGGCCGGAGGAGACGGCGGCGCAGACGGATGCGCGGCTGTTGCGGCAGACGCGGCGGATCCTGCTTGCGGGCAGTCTGCTGCCGGCGCTCCTGTGGATACGGGGCAGCGGGGCAAAACCGGTCGCGGCGGCGGTGCTGCTATTGCTGCTGGCGGCGGCCGGGCCCTGGCTGCGAAACGACAGCCGGGAAAAGGAGGAGGCGCAGAAGGTCCGGCGGGACGCGCTGCTGCGGTACCCGGAGTTTGCGCGGGAACTGGCCGTACTGATCGCGGCGGGCTACGCGGTGCGCTCTGCCTGGCATCACCTGGCGGTCCGCTATCAGGAAGAGCGCAGAAAGACCGGCCGGAAGGCGTTTGGCGAAGAGCTGCTTTTGGCGGACCGCCGCATGCTGGAAGGAGAACCGGAACGGGACGCCCTGCTGGGGTTCTCGGACCGGCTTGGCGTCATCCGCTACATGCGCCTGTGCGGTCTGCTGATCGCTGCGGCGCGCGGCGGCCGGGACGACCTGTGCGAGGTACTGCGGGCGGAGGCGGAAGAGGCGGAACACGAGCGCATGGAAGAGGTCAAAAAGCAGGGGGAAACGCTCACGACACGGCTGCTTCTGCCGATGATCCTGCTCTTTGCGCTGATCCTGGCGATCCTGGTGCTTCCGGCCTTTCTGGCCTGGTGACCGCGGTGCGCGGCGGGGCCGGTGTGCGGAGACGGCCGGATAAACAACGGTCAAAAAGGGCGGCAGCCCGGAGAGGAGAACGATGGAAAAGGACGAAAAAGTGGTAAAACAGAACAATAATATGGAGATTAACGCCGTCGGAGTGGTGGAAGTGATCCTGATACTTGTGGTATTGATCGCCTTGGTGGTGATATTCCGCGATGAGCTGACGACGCTGGTCACCAATATCTTCGGGAGCATATCCGAAAAAGCGGAATCGATCTATGGATAACGACAGGCAGCCCGCAGGCGTGATCACCGTCTTTTTGAGCCTGCTTCTGCCGGCTTTCCTGACCCTGTTCGGGACCTGCCTGGAGAGTGCGCGCTACGAGGGACTGCGCCTGCGGGGAGAACTGGCGGCCGACGCGGCTGCGCAGGCGGTGTTTTCCTGCTACGACCGGCCGCTGTACGAACGCTACGGTCTGCTGTTTTTCTGCACGGCCAAAGAGGACGGGCGGGAGCTCAGCGAGATCGCCGGGGCCTATGCCGTGAAAAATACGCAGGGGACGCAGCCGGGACGCGGGGAACTGCTTGCGCTGAAATTCGTCGGCGCGGAAGTGTCCGGCCTGCGGACGGCCGCGGACGGAGGCGGCGCCGGGTTTGCGCGGGAAGTCTGTACGCTGATGCGGGAATCCGGCCGGATGCCGGCCGCGCTTGCCGCGGCGTCGGACGCCGGGTACGGCGGGATGGGAGAGGAGCGGATCGCGCTGACGGAGTACCTGATGCAGACCTTTCATTCCCTCACGGACGAGGCCGCGGGGTCCGGACAGCTGGAGGCCTGCGTGACCGGGACGACGGGCCGGGGCGCCTGCGAAGCGGCGATGCGGCAGCGGCTGTATGAGGAGCGAAAGGCGCTCTACCTGGCATATTTCCGGGAACAGGCCGCGGAACCTGCGCATGAGCCGCCCTCGGACGATCAGCCGGGCGAAGAGACGTCCGCCCAGCCTTTGCCGCCGGAGACTTTGGCCGGGCAGGCTGCGGAGCAG
>CACZPX010000118.1 GCA_902783095.1 uncultured Lachnospiraceae bacterium | reverse complement strand
CCCGTCGCCGTTCATCTCCGTAGCCATCGCCCTGTGCATCAACTCGGGCTGCTACGTATCGGAGATCTTCCGTTCCGGCATCCAGGCCGTGGATCCCGGCCAGACGGAGGCGGCCAGAAGCCTGGGTCTTACGTCCCGCCAGACCATGCAGAAGATCGTGCTGCCGCAGGCCATCAAGAACATCCTGCCCGCGCTGGGCAACGAATTTATCATGATCGTCAAGGATACGTCCCTGGCTTCCACCTTCTTCATCGGTGAAGTGATGACGTCCTACGCGATCGTAAAGGGCCAGACCTACCTGACTTTTGAATGTCTGACGATCGTCGCCATCATCTACTTTGTCCTGACGTTCATCCTGACCAAGGTCCTGGGAATCTTTGAAAGGAGGCTGCAGGCCAATGACTGAACCCGTAGATATGATTAAAACCGTAGATCTGCATAAGAGCTTTGATACCAAGGACGGCAAGCTGCACGTTTTGAAGGGCGTGAGCGAGCACATCGTCAAGGGCGAGGTCGTGTCCATCATCGGTCCGTCCGGCGGCGGCAAGAGCACCTTCCTGCGCTGCCTGAACCTTCTGGAGACGCCGGATTCCGGCCAGATCTTCTTTGAAGGCACGGAGATCACGGCGCAGAATATCGATATCAACGTGCACCGCCAGAAGATGGGCATGGTATTCCAGCACTTCAACGTTTTCCCGCATATGACGGTGAAGAACAACATCACGCTGGCGCCTGTGCTGACCGGAAAAAAGAGCCAGGCGGAAGCCGACGAGATGGCGGAAGCCCTGCTGGCCCGAATCGGCCTGCTGGAAAAGAAGGACGAGTACCCGCGCAAGCTCTCCGGCGGCCAGAAGCAGCGTCTTGCTATCGTGCGCGCGCTGGCCATGGAGCCTGACGTGATGCTCTTTGACGAGCCGACCTCTGCGCTGGACCCCGAAATGGTGGGCGAGGTGCTGGACGTGATCAAGGGCCTGGTTAAGACCGGCATGACCTGCGTGATCGTCACGCACGAGATGGGTTTCTGCCGCGAGGTCTCCAACCGGATCCTGTTCATGGACGGCGGCATCATCGCCGAGAGCGGCAAGCCCGACGAACTGATGCTGCACCCGCAGAACCCGCGTACCAAGGACTTCTTAAGCAAGGTCCTGTACTGATCGGCAAAAGCATTGATAAAGCGAAAAGGTCCCGCCCGGCGCGTGCCGCGCACCGCAGGGCGGGATCTCTGTAATATGCGGACGGTCATCCCTGGCGGACAACCGCCGTCGTTGTCATCCTGAGCGAGCGAAGCGAGTCGAAGGATCCCGGCGTTCATCGAAAAAGAAAAGGAGTACCATCATGAACCAGAACAAACAGAATGCCATCGGCTATATCGAACAGAATCAGAAGCAGTACACGGACATTTCACACAGAATCTGGAGTTTTGCCGAACTGTCCTTAAAGGAGTTCCAGTCCGCCGCGCTGTACGTGGAGGCCTTAAAGAACGAGGGCTTTACGGTGGAGACCGGCCTTTCCGGCATTGAAACGGCCTTTTTGGGCAGCTTCACCGTGGGAGAGGGCGGCCCGGTGATCGGCATTCTGGGTGAGTTTGACGCCCTGTCCGGCCTGAGCCAGAAGGCCTGCAGCACCGTGCGGCAGGAGATCGTCAAAAACGGCAGCGGCCACGGCTGCGGCCACAACATGCTGGGCGCGGCTTCCTATGCGGCGGCCTGCGGCGTAAAGCACTATCTGGAGCAGACCGGCACGCCTGGCACGGTGATCTTTTACGGCTGCCCCGGCGAGGAAGGCGGCGCGGGCAAGGCCTTTATGGCGCGCGAGGGCGTGTGGAAGAAGCTGGATGCGGCGCTGTCCTGGCATCCCGGCTGCACCAACGAGATCATGACCGGTACCAACAATTCCTGCACGCAGGTGCTGTACCAGTTCAAGGGCGTGGCGGCGCACGCGGCCGGCAATCCCGAAGAGGGCCGCTCCGCGCTGGACGCCGTGGAACTGATGAACATAGGCGTCAACTACCTGCGCGAGCATATGAAGAGCGACTGCCGCATCCACTATGCGATGGTGGACGGCGGCGGCCTGTCCCCCAACGTGGTGCAGCCGCACGCCTCCGTGCTGTACATGGTGCGTTCCTGCAAGGTGGCGGACACCATCGCGCTGCAGAAGCGCGTGGACCTGCTGGCAAAGGGCGCGGCCATCATGACGGAGACCACCTACGACCGCATCTTTGTGGACGGCACGGCCAACACCGTTCCCAACACCACGCTGGAAAAGGTCCTGTACGCCAACATGGAGGAGATCGCCCTGCCGGTCTACACCGCGGAAGAACAGCAGTACGCAAAGGAACTGCGCGAGACCTTCCCCGTAAAGAAGGCGCCCAACCCGCTTGGCGCGCAGGCCGACCCGGCCATTGCCAAAGCCATGAAGGAGCTGACGCAGGACGGCGAGCGCGTGCTGAACGATTTCCTGGTCCCCTTCTATTCCGGCGAGGAGTTCCGCCCCGGCAGCACCGACGTGGGCGACGTGAGCTGGCTTACGCCCACGGCGCAGTTTACCGCAGCGACCTGGCCGTCCGGCAACCCCGGACATTCCTGGCAGAACGTGTCCTGCGGGGCGTCCACGATCGGTGACAAAGGGCTGCTCTATGCGGCCAAGGTCCTGTGCGGCGCCACCATCGACCTGCTGGAGCAGCCGGAGATCCTGGCGCAGGCCAGGCAGGAGTTCATCGACCGCACCGGCGGCAACGGGTACGTCTGCCCCATCGAAGCGGACGCCGTGCCGTACGTGATCGAGGAATAAAAAACAACTGAAAAGGCGTTGCGCCCCATAAAAAACCGCCCTCGGCAGGAACTGCTTCGGGCGGAGAGATAGGGCCTGGATGCAGGGGAGGTCAGTCGTCGACCTCCCTGTCGTATGTCAGGATCTTGCCGGAGACGGCGTCGACGGTGACGTCGTACTCGTATTTGCCGCTCTTAAACTCGATCTCGTAGACGGACTTGCCGTTTTCTCTGTCAAGCTCGATGCGGTAACCGCTGATCTTGTCGGCGGCAACGCCGGCCTTGGCAAGCGCCAGTTCCTTGGCCTTGGCCTTGCTGATGGTCTGGGAAGAAGCCTTGGTGGTCTCCGGGGCTTTGGTGGTCTCGGGCGCCTTGGTGGTCTCGGGGGTCCTGGTGGTCTCGGGCGTTCTGGACTCCTGTTCTTTGGTATGCTTCAGGACCTCGCCGGTCAGGGCGTCGATGCGGTATTCGTAATCGTAGCCGTTGCAGTCAAAGCTGACGTCGTAGACCTGGCGGCCGTTTTTCTTTTCCAGTTCGCACTCGTAATCCGTTACGGTCTTTCCGGTCAGGCCGGCGTGCGCCAGCGCGGCCTTCTTTGCGGCGGCCTCGCCGATAAGGGAGCCGGTGCTCTCCTTCGTCCCGGGCGCTGCGGTAGGCTTTGCGTCGTCATCGTCATCGTCGTCATCCGGTTCGTCGCGGCCGTCGTCATCGTCGCGATCGTCGTCCGGCTCGTCGCGATCGTCGTCGTCATCAGGATCATAGCGGTCGTCATCGTCGTCATCCGGCTCGTCGCGGTCGTCGTCATCGTCGCGGTCGTCGTCCGGATCCACGTCGTTTTCCTTGCTCTCGTAGGCGTCCAGAAGCTCTTTGTCCGCGCTCAGCACGTCGCCGGTGAGGGCGTCGATATCGTACTCGTACTCATATTCGCCGTATTCAAAGCTCACGTCGTAGATCCGGTGGCCGTTTTCCTTATCCAGGTCGCATTCAAAGCGGGAGACCGTCTTGCCGCTCAGGCCGGCGTGTTTTAACGCGGCCTGCTTGGCGGCGTCGGCGCCGATCACGGCTGCATCCGGGGCCTTGGTGGTCTTCTCAGGCTCGGAGGCCGGCTCGGAAGAGGGCTCGCCGGGCTTCGTCTCCGGCTGCCCATCCTGCCGGGGCAGATCCTCGCGGCGTTCCTTTTCCACGTCCAGCACGTCGCCGGTGAGGGCGTCGATATCATACTCGTACTCGTCGGAACCGGTGCGGAATTCCACGTCGTAGATCATGCGGCCGTCGTCCCATTCCAGTTTGACGCGCAGCGCTTCCGTATCGGTCTCCTTTAACCCGGCGTGGGTCAGAGCGGCCTGCTTGGCGGCCTCTTCGCCGATGTAGGCTTCCGTGCTGGCCTGTCCCATGCTGGCAAGCTGGGTCTCGGGCTCGGCGGCGGCCTCGGCGCGCAGCTGGCTCTCATACAGGGCGTTCAGTTCGTTGATGGTGAGCTTCGCAAGTTCGTTCTCGTCGTACCGCGGATTTTGGGCCTTTAAGGTGAGGATCAGGCGGGCCTTGCCCACGCTGATGCCCATGGAATCCGCCGCCTCCGCGGCGTCCTTATCCCCGGTCACGACCTGGCCGAGCACGGCGGCGGGCAGGTTTGCGTCCCCTAAAAGATCGTTCACCTGTGCCATCAGGCGGGTCTCCAGCGCGGCCGCAGCGGCGGGATCGTCGTTGTCGATGGAGATCAGGATGGAGTTGGCCAGTTCGCTTAAGTAGCCGTTTCGCAGCATGCTGCCCACCAGGGCGTTTACGGCCACGTCCAGGCTGCTGCCCTCAAAATCCATGTCCCCGACAATGGTCCGGCCGTCTTCGTTTAAGGGGGTCACGTCCAGCACCTTTTCCTTTGCGTTGGTGCTGATCTTTACGCTGGGGTTCACGTCCAGCGAGACTACGGAGTCAACTTTGTAGTTGGTCTGCCAGGTGCGGAAGCCGAAAAAGCCGCCCACAAGCAGCACCAGGGCTGCGGCAAGTCCGGCAAAGCGCAGGGCGCGCCGGCTGGTTTTCTTATGTTCCATCATGATGATCTGTCCTTTCTGCTCGTTCGCATCTCTGAGGACAGAGTCGAGGACGTTTGGAGTGATCTTCGCAAATCCGCTGCGGATCGTTTCTTCCATTTTCTGTTCGGTCATCGTTTCTGCCTCCTATTCGGTCATGGCGCGCAGTTT
>CACZPX010000117.1 GCA_902783095.1 uncultured Lachnospiraceae bacterium | reverse complement strand
GTGGGCACCAGCACCTTTATCATGACGTTTACGGCGCTGATCGCCTCCGCGGCCCACGTCCTGATCCATCCGGCCATCATCCTGGAAAAGTGGGACGTGATGCTGCTGTGCATCGCGGTCGCCACGGCCGCTTCCCTGGCCTCCGCGCGCTTTGCCAACCGCGTAAAAAACCGCACCGTAGGTCTTGTGACCGGCGCGGTCCTGACCGTTTTGGGCGGCGCCATGCTGCTCTTATACTTCTGGCCGCAGATCTCCGCCGCGCCGCTTGCGGTGCAGACGCTCCGCTGCCTGGGGGAACTGATCCTCTACATCATCCCCTGCGTTCTGGTGCTGCTGCCCATCCGCTTCCTCACAAAAGTGCCGTCCTTCGTGTTCCGGAAACTCCTGCATATGGTGGCGTTCACCTGTTTTTGTGTGATGCTCCTCGCCGCAGAGAGCTGGCAGGCCGCCGCCCTGACCGCCGTGGTCCTGGCGGTGCTGATCTATCCGCTGCTCGCCCTGTTTGAAAAGGAGCCCTGGTACGGCCGGCTGTTTGTGCAGAAAGCGCCGGGCGAGATCAAAAAGAGCCTGCTGATGCTCTTCTTTATGTTTGCCGCGGTGATCGCCGTGGCCTGGGGGCTGCTTGAAAAACCTTACGCCGCGGCCGCTTCCATTCTGATGTGGGGCGAGGGCGACGCCGCGGCCGCCCTGGTGGGGATCCCGTTTGGCCGGCACAAGGTCATGATAAAGCCCATCTGCGGCAAAAAATCCTGGGAGGGCTCCGCCGCCATGCTGGCCGTCGCCTTCCTGATCGGCCTGGCCGTTTTATGGCTGTTCTACCGCTTCCCAGCAGGGCGTACCGCTCTGGTCTGCCTGCCCGCCGCGGCTGTGGCCGCCGCCGTGGAACTCTTCTCCCCCAGCGAGTGGGACACCGTAACGGTCCCCGTGGCCGTTCTGATGGTTTTGCTCCTGCTGCTGTGATTCTGCTGTAATGCTGTTGTAATGTTGTTGTAATGCCGTCTGGGCCTGCCCGCCTGTGCGGACCGCGCGGCGGCCGATCCTCCCGTGACCGTCTGCCGGGCCTCGCATCCCCGGTGATCGTCCTGTTTTGCGTCACTGCGTCAGCTATTGACTATTTCACCGCATAAAACTAATATCATAATGTCGTTGTTGTTTCGCCGGCTTTGACCGGCTTTGTTTGATACGGTGCCAGAGATGAACCATTCCCGGATCCTTGCCATCGTGCTCCTTTTACTGGTCCTTGCCGCAGCAGCCTGCAGCCCGCCGGACGTTCCGACGTCGTCCGGGATCTCGGAAGAGTCCCGGTCCGCCATGCAGGTAACCGTTGCGCAGGACGGCGGTCTTGTTGCGCTTTCCGCGCCGGGCGGTCTGCCCATCCGCTATACCGCGGACGGGACCGTGCCCACCGCGGCTTCCTCCCTGTATCGGGAACCGTTTCCGCTGGAGCGCGTTCACGTTCTGACCGACCACGCGGACAGGATCACCGTTGGGGATTGCAGGATCCTGAACGGCAGCGTCCCCGTTGCCAATGTGATCCGCGCGGCGGCAGTCCTGCCGGACGGATCCCTCGGTCCCGTCACCACGCGCACCTGTTTTGCGCAGACGCCAGAACTGCCCGCGGTCTCGCTCGTGATGGACTACGACGATCTGCTGGATGCGGAGACCGGCATCCTGGTGCGCGGAAGCATCTACGACGCATGGGCCGATACTGCGGAGGGGCGCCGGATCCTGCAGGACGGGCAGTACTGGAAATGCAAAGCGAACTACACGCAGAAGGGCCGGGACTGGGAACGCTCCGCGCTGGTCGAGATCATCGACGGAGACGACGTCCTGCTGACCGGTGCCGGCGTCCGTATTCAGGGCGGCTCTTCCCGTATGTTCCCGCAAAAGAGCTTCAATCTGTACTTTCGCGAGGACTACAGCGGCCCGCTGCAGGCGGATCTCTTTCACAACGGAGTGGAACTGCACAAGTCCCTGACGCTGCGGAACGGCGGCAACGACACGGAAACGCTGAAATTTAAAGACGCTTGGCTGCAGCACATGCTCGCCGGCCTGGACTTTACCACACTGGCCTCCCGGCCGGTACTGGTGTACATCAACGGGGAGTACTGGGGCCCTTATACGCTGCAGGAAAAGTATGGTTCCACCTTTATCCGGGAGCATTACGGCGCGGAAGAGATCGTGATGATCAAAGAGGGCGAACTGGAGGAGGGCTCTGACTACGCCCTTTATGAAGATCTGATCGCTTTTGCGGACCGCGACCTGGCGGATCCTGCCGTCTGGGCGGCTTTCTGTGACGTGATGGACGTGCAGTCCATGGCGGATTTTTTTGCCGCGCAGATCTATATCGGCAACGCAGACTGGCGTCCGGACAAAAACATCGCGCTCTGGCGCTCTGTCCCGCGGGGAGAGGGCCTCTGCGACGGCCGCTGGCGCTTTCTGCTCTATGATACCGAATACAGTTCCGCCCTGTACGGGCAGGACGTCACAGCGGCAGCCTTTGATCATTACGCACAGGCTGTACAGACGTTCCCCCTGTTTGCCGCGGCCATGCGCAATCCGGACTTTCAGGCGCTCTACCGGCAAAGCCTGGAGACCGTGCGCACGCGCTTTGCCCCGGAAAAGGTGGCCGCCTCACTGGAACAGTATCTGGCGGTCTGGCAGCCGCTGATGCCGGACTACTACGCCCGTTTCGGCGATACTTCCGCTCTTTATGACCCGGAGGCCGTTACGGCGTTCTTTGCCTCACGGTACGCGGACCTTTCGCCCTGTCTGCCGTGATCACCGCCGGAAAAAGGGCAAAAAAAGAGAGCGGATAACGGGAATCGAACCCGCCTATCCAGCTTGGGAAGCTGGTGTTCTACCAATGAACTATATCCGCACGCGATGATAATAGCACAAAGTGAGCGCCGGTGTCAATGCCGGATGTCCGACGGCAAAATACATCCCAAAGGCAGCCGTGCCTGCAGATTGTATCCTTCCGCCCGGATCCCTGCACAGTATTGTATCCTCGAAACCCGTCCGTAATTGCTTCTTTTTGGAGATACACTTTCGTGTTACTGTATGGGCATCAGACGACGGGAGGATGGTTTTATGCAGTTGTCGGGCATTATTCTGGGGATTGCCACGTTCCTGTGCATCGGAGTATTCCATCCGATCGTGATCAAATGCGAGTATCGTTTTTCCTACCGGATCTGGCCGGTGTTTTTGGCAGGCGGCCTTGTCTTTCTGGTGCTCTCCGCCCTTGTGGCGCAGATCGTCGTCTCTTCTATCCTGGGCGTGATCGGTTTTTCCTGTCTTTGGAGCATTCTGGAACTCTTTGAGCAGCACAAGCGCGTGGAGCGCGGCTGGTTCCCGGCAAACCCCAGGCATCATGATTCGGCCGCGGCAAAGAGTGAGGGCGACGCGCCAGGCGCTTCCCGGCGTTCGGAAGACGTACCGGCCGAGGCGGATTAAAACGCCCGGTAAAAAGCAAAGTGAAAAAGAAACAGCCCGCCGGTTGCCGGCGGGCTTTCAGGTTTTAAATTGTGCCTGACAAAAAATGGTTTTTTCTGTGCAGAAATTCGTTTTTTACCGAAAAACTGCTTTTACACCGTCTTACTTGCAGCAGTTTCTGTACACGATGCCGTCCTTCATGACAAAATCGCACTCGGAGATGGCTTCGATGTCGTTTTCAATGTCACGGTGCCAGGCGGAGATATCGGCCTTCTTGCCGGGCTCGATGGAACCGATCTGGTCCGCCAGGCCCAAAATCCCGGCGTTGACGCTGGTCGCGGCGCGCAGGGTGCGCAGCGCCGGAATGCCCTCCTTGCGCCAGGTGTTGAACTCATGCCAGCTTTCCCAGCACTCATACACGGAGACCATGTCCGTTCCGTAGCCGACGGTCATCTTTCCTTCCAAAATCTTGTCCACCACGAGCTTGCGGGAAGCACGCAGCTGGTCCAGGTACTTGCGAAGCTTCCGCTGGAAGTGAGGGCTCTTGGTCTTAAGCTTTTCCTCATCCATATGTACCGCCTCTTCATAGGGCTGGAAGGTGCAGACCAGGTACACGCCGTTGTCGATCATCATCTGGCAGGTCTCTTCGTCGATCAGGGAGCCGTGCTCAATGCCGTCGATCCCCATGCGGATCAGGTTTTTGGCGATCTCCGCGCTGTACACGTGCGCGGTCACGGTCTTATTCAGACGGTGCGCCGTGTCGATGATGGTGCGCAGCTCTTCGTCGTCCAGCTGACAGTCGCAGGGGTCGTCGTTGGGGGAGGCAAAGCCGCCGCTCGCCATGATCTTGATAAAGTCGGCGCCGTATTTGACTTCCTTGCGGACGACGGTCTTGAAAAAGTCCACGCCGTTTCCGATATAGCCCAGCTGTCCCTCCAGGGCCTCCGACAGATAAAAGTTGCCGCCCAGATTGGAGGAGTTGTCGCTGTGACCGCCGGAAATGCCCATGCCGTGCGGCGAAACGACCAGGCGGGAGGCGGGGAAGACGTGATCGTTGATCGCGTTCCGCGCGTCGATCGCACCGTAGGTGCGCAGGCTGCTGCCGATGTAGCGCAGCGTGGTGAAGCCGCCCTGCAGCGCCATCTCCGCGTTGTGGACGATGTTCAGCGTCTTCATCTCGTCCGAGATCTTGAACCGGCTGTCAAAGTTCCAGTAATGCAGATTGTCCAGATGCAGGTGCGCGTCGATCAGCCCCGGCGTTACCGTAAGGCCGGACAGGTCGATCACCTCCGCACCTTCCGGGCAAACCACGTCTTCGCCCACTTTCCTGATGATATCGTCTTCCACCACGATGTTCACGTTGGTGCGCAGGACCTCTTCCAGTCCGTCAAAGAATTTTCCGCATTTGATAAAGATCTTTCTCATGGGACACCTCCTTGCTGTGGGAAAACGCCCGCCGGAGACCGGCGGGCTGCCTATGGTGCCGTGCTGTAATTACTTGCAGCAGTTCTTGTATACGACGCCTTCCTTCATGACAAAGTCGCACTCGGAGATGGCTTCGATATCGTTTTCAATGTCGCGGTGCCATGCGGAGATGTCGGCCTTCTTGCCGGGCTCGATGGAACCGATCTGGTCTGCCAGGCCCAGGATCTTAGCGTTGACGCTGGTCGCTGCGCGCAGGGTGCGCAGGGCCGGGATGCCCTCTTCGCGCCAGGTGTGGAATTCACGCCAGCACTCCCAGCACTCGTACACGGATACCATGTCGGTGCCGTAGCCGATGGTCATCTTGCCTTCCAGGATCTTGTCCACCACCAGCTTGCGGGTGGCGCGCAGCTGATCCACGTATTTGTGCAGCTTGCGCTGGAAGTGCGGGCTCTTGGTGGCCAGCTTTTCTTCGTCCATGTGCACCGCTTCCTGGTAGGGCTGGAAGGTACAGCACAGATAGACGTCGTTGTCGAGCATCATCTGGCAGGTCTCCTCGTCGATCAGGGAGCCGTGCTCAATACCGTCGATGCCCATTCTGATCAGGTTCTTGGCGATCTCCGCGCTGTACACGTGCGCGGTCACGGTCTTGTTCAGACGGTGCGCGGTGTCGATGATGGCGCGCAGCTCATCGTCGTCCAGCTGGCAGTCGCAGGGATCGTCGTTGGGGGAGGCAAAGCCGCCGCTGGCCATGATCTTGATAAAGTCCGCGCCGTACTTGACTTCCTTGCGGACGTAGGTCTTATAGAAATCCACGCCGTTGCCCATAAAGTTCAGCTGCTTTTCCAGCTCTTCCGACAGGTAGAAGTTGCCGGCAATGCTGGAGGAAGAGTCGCTGTGGCCGCCGGAGATGCCCATGCCGTGCGGCGAGACGATCAGGCGGGAGGCCGGGAACACGCCGTCGTTGATGGCGTTTCTGGCGTCGATCGCGCCGTAGGTGCGCAGGCCGCTGCCGATGTAGCGCAGCGTGGTAAAACCGCCCTGCAGCGCCATCTCGGCGTTGTGGACGATGTTCAGGGTCTTCATCTCGTCGGAGATCAGATAGCTGGAGTCAAACAGCCAGTGATGCAGCGTATCCAGGTGGATATGCGCGTCGATCAGACCGGGCGTGACCGTGAGGCCGGACAGGTCGATCACTTCCGCGCCTTCGGGGCAGACCACGTCTTCGCCGACTTCCCTGATGATATCGTCCTCCACCACGATATTCACGTTGGTGCGAAGGACCTCGTTCAGGCCGTCAAAGAATTTTCCGCATTTGATAAATTTCTTGCTCATGGGTATCCTCCTTGATGGAAATCGAAGCTACTTAGACTATACCCTCTTCGGGGTTTTTCTGTCAATAAAACAAATGGTTTTACGTTTCTGTCTTAAACGTTTTCCGGCAAAGCACAAGCCGGATCCTTTCGGACCCGGCTGCGTTTTCTGAAAAGTTTTAGGTCTGCGGCAGCAGCTCCTGCTGCGCGTCTTTTGTCAGATCGCTCATGTTCCGCAGGCTCAGCGCCACCGTAGAGCCGTTGTGCAGCAGCGCGGACACGGAAGGCGCCAGCACGCCCAGGGCTCCCAGCACCATCAGGCCGCCGTTAAATCCCATCACAAAGCGGTAGCTGCCGTTGATCCGGCGCATCAGCGCGTCGGAGAGGTTTTTGAGCGCCACCAGTTCGTTCAGGTCATCCGCCGCGATGGTGATGTCCGCCACCTCTCTGGCGATCGCGGC
>CACZPX010000116.1 GCA_902783095.1 uncultured Lachnospiraceae bacterium | reverse complement strand
GGTCCTCTTCCACGCCACGGCCAAGATCGGCCTGTTCTTAACGGCCGGCAGCCTGATCTACAACACGGGGCTGCACCGTGCGGACGAGTTTAAGGCTTACGGAAAGGCCATGCCCAAAACCTTCGGCGCCTTTACGCTGCTGTCCCTGTCCCTGATCGGCATCCCGCCGTTCGCGGGCTTTGTGAGCAAGTGGTACCTGGCGGAAGGTGCCCTGACCTCCGGGCTCTCCGTCTATTCCTGGCTGGGGCCGGTGATCCTGGTGATCTCCGCCCTGCTGACCGCGGGCTATCTGCTGCCGGTCTCCGTGGCGGGCTTTTTCCCCGGCAAGGATGCCGCCGTCCCCAAAAAGAATGACGAAGGCGGCCTAAAGATGCTGCTGCCGCTGTTTGTCCTGGCCGGCCTTGCGCTGGTACTGGGACTGGCGGGCGGCCTGCTGTCGCCCTTCTTTGCGGACATGGCCGCCGGGCTGTTTTAGGAGGCTGCCATGTCACCGGTATTCCTGATCCCAACCATCCTGCTGCCCTTCGCGGGCGGCGTCTGCCTGCCGGTCTTCCGCATTAAGAGCGACCGCGCGGTATGCCGCTTTACCATGGCCGTGACGCTGCTGGCCTCGATGGCCGTCTGGACGGCCATCCTCTTTTGCGGCGAGCAGGCTCTCCTGATCGTGAGCCTGGCCGAACGGCTTCACTTTGTGCTGCGCCTGGACGGCATGGGCCGCTTTTTTGCGGGCATCGTGGCGACGCTCTGGCCGCTCACCACGCTGTACGCCTTTGAGTACCTGGAGGCCGATACGCGCAAGCGGCCGTTCTTCGTCTACTTTCTGCTCTCCTACGGCGCCACGCTGGGCGTGTGCATGGCGGGCAATCTGTTCTCGCTCTACTGCTTTTACGAGCTGCTGACGCTGTCCACCGTTCCGCTGGTGCTGCACACGCAGACCCCGGAGGCCCTGCGCGCCACGCGCACGTACCTGTCCATCTCCATCGGCGGCGGCGCCTTTGTATTCCTGTCCATCGTCTACCTGGTGTTCCGCCACGCGCCGCTGGTCGCGGACTTTGGCGCGCAGTTCTTCTATCTGCTGGGCTTTTTCGGCTTTGCCGTCAAGGCGGCGGTCTTCCCGCTGCACGTGTGGCTGCCCAAGGCCAGCGTGGCTCCCACGCCGGTCACGGCCTTGCTGCACGCGGTGGCCGTAGTCAAAGCCGGCGTGTTCGCCATCATCCGGCTCACCTGGTATTCCTACGGGCCCAACCTGCTGCGCGGCACCGTCGCGCAGACCGTTGCGCTCTGCTTTGTGATCTTCACCGTCGTCTTCGGTTCCGCCATGGCGGCAAAAGAGCGGCATTTTAAACGGCGGATGGCCTATTCCACCGTCGCCAACCTGTCCTACATCCTGTTCGGCGTGCTGCTGCTCTCCCCGGAGGGCCTGACGGCAGGCATGCTGCACATGGCCTTCCACGCGGAACTGAAGATCCTGCTCTTCTTCTGCGTGGGCATCGTGATGGAAAAGACCGGCCGCGTCTGGCTGCACGAGCTGGACGGCCTGGGCAAGCGCATGCCGATCACCTTTGGCTGCTTTGCCGTAGGCGCGCTTGGCCTGACCGGCATTCCGCCCTTTGCGGGCTTTGTGAGCAAGTGGAACCTGCTCGTCGCCGGTATGGGCGGCGATACCTGGCTGTCCTGGACCGGCGCCGCCGCGCTGCTCATCTCCGCGTTCCTGACCGCGGTCTACTGCCTGACGCCGCTGCGCCGGGCCTTTTTCCCGGACAAGGCCGCGGACCTTACCGGGCTGGCAGAGGTGAAGGACCCCGGCTGGCGCATGACGGCGCCCATCCTGTTTTTGGCAGCGGGCGTGCTGGTCACCGGCCTGCTGTCCGGCCCTATAGAAAACGCGCTCGCAGATATCGTCTCGGCGCTGCAGCCGTGGTAAAGGGGGTGTCAACGTGATTTTGCTCTGTCTGATCCTGTTTCCGATGCTTGCCGCCTGCGCGGCCTGGCTGGTCTGCCGCAGGCTGGGGGCGCGCATGGACGGCGTATTCTGGCGCGTGCTGATGGGCGTGACCGCCCTCACCTTTGTCTGGGCCCTGGTCCTCGTCCTTTCGGCTTCCGGCACCGTCTTTCAGCTTCCGCTCGTCTGCGGGCTGGGCCTCACCCTGCGCCTGGACGGTTTCCGCAGCGTGTATCTGCTGATCCTCACCTTTATGTGGATGATGATCTCCGCCCTTTCCAGGCAGTATTTTGACGGCCATCACCGGCTGTCGCGCCTGTATTTCTTCCTGATGATGACCGAAGGCGCCACGCTGGGCGTATTCCTGGCCGACGATCTGTTCACCGCGCTGATCTTCTTTGAAGTGATGTCCTTTACGTCCTTCCCCTGGGTCATCCAGGAGGAGACGAAGGAGGCCGTCCGCGCCGCCAACACCTACCTGGCGATCGCCGTGATCGGCGGTCTGTCCGCCCTGTTCGGCATCTTCCTGCTGTACGCCAAACTCGGCACGGTTGCGCTGCCCGAACTGTACGCCAAAGCTGCGGCCTGTCCGGACAAGGCGGCGCTGTATACCGCCGGCGGCTGCATCCTGGCCGGCTTCGGCGCCAAGGCGGGTATGTTCCCGCTGCATATCTGGCTGCCCAAGGCGCATCCGGTAGCCCCCGCGCCCACCTCGGCGCTGCTCTCCGGCGCGCTCACCAAGGCCGGCATCTGGGGCGTGATCGCCGTCTCCTGCAACATTTTCCGCGCGGACCCCGCCTGGGGAAAGGTGATCCTGGTGCTCGGCACCGTCACCATGCTCCTGGGCGCGGTTCTGGCGCTGTTTTCCGTCAACTTAAAGCGGACGCTCGCCTGCTCTTCCATGTCGCAGATCGGCTTTATCCTGATCGGCATCGCCATGGCGGACCTGCTGGGCGCGGAAAACGCGCTGGCTGCCCGCGGTACGCTGCTGCACATGCTCAACCACTCGCTCTTTAAGCTGGTGCTGTTTTTATGCGCCGGCGTGGTGTTCATGAATACCGGTAAGCTGAACTTAAACGAGATCCGCGGCTACGGAAAGGGAAAACCGCTCTTCCACGTCTGCTTCCTGCTGGGCGCGGCCGGCATCGCGGGCATCCCCGGACTGAACGGCTACGTCAGCAAGACCCTGCTGCACGAGGCCATCGTGGAAGCCGCGCCGCTCTTCGGCGCCGGCATCACCGTCGTGGAATGGATCTTCCTGATCTCCGGCGGGCTGACGCTCGCCTATATGACCAAGCTCTACGTGTGCCT
>CACZPX010000115.1 GCA_902783095.1 uncultured Lachnospiraceae bacterium | reverse complement strand
TTTGCCTGCTCCTTAAAGTATTTCAGAGCGTTCAACGCCTCGGGGCATTCCTGAATTTCGTCAAAGATAATCAGCGTTTCACCGGGAAGTATCTTTTCTCCGGAGATCATAGATAAGAGCTCAATAATACGCCCCGGATTCTTGTTGGTCTCAAAAATGGATTTAAGCTCATCTTCTTCATCGAAGTTGAAATAGACATAGTGATCGTAGCAGCTCTCTCCGAATTCCTTCATCAGCCATGTCTTGCCGACCTGCCGTGCGCCTTTTAGGACCAGCGGCTTGCGGTCTTCACTCGATTTCCAGCGGACTAAATCCGCAATTGCCTTGCGTTTCAAAAAATCACCGCCCTTCTCAAGTATCCGGCTATAGTCTGACACATTTTTCTGGATATTTCAAGGCGGCATCAACACATTTTTCTGACATTTCTGCCAGCGATCCAACACATTTTTCCTGCGATCCGACAAATCGCACATTGGACGAAACGAAACCTCCTTTGTACAATGAAGGTGCAAAGGAGGTTTTGCTAGCGACGTTCACCATCGACGGAATAGATTATGTGGTTAATGTCAGATAATATTTGGAGAAGGGTGTCTTCTCCTTGCGGCGGAACGTACAAAAATGTACAATGATAATCACCGAGTGATTTTTATATTTTGAGCAAGGAGGACCACATGACCAAAAACCCCATCCCGCAGGGCCATTACCGGCCGGCGGCCCGATACGGAAACCTGGTATGTACGGCCGGCATGACGCCCCGTAAGGACGGCGTGCTGCTCTTTGCCGGAAAAGTCCGCAAAGACGAGCCGGTCGAAACCTACCGCGAAGCCGTGGAGCAGGCGGCCAAAAACACCCTTGCGGCGGCGCAAAACGCCCTGCAGGAGGGCGAGCGGATCGCGCAGATCCTGTCGCTTACCGTGTACGTCAACGCGGAGGAGGGCTTTACGGCGCACGCGAAGATCGGGGATCTGGCGTCCGACTGGCTGTTTGCGCAGCTGGGCGAGGCGGCCATCGGCGCCCGCGCGGCCGTGGGTGTGGCTTCGCTGCCCGGCGACGCGCCGGTGGAGGTGCAGTTTATGGCCGCTGTGGAGTGACAGGCGCATAAAAGGAAGGGAGACCCCCGAAGGGGTCTCCCAAAGGGGAGTCCGGCACCGTTTGGCGCTGGATTCTTTCGTTTTCAGGCAGCTGTTACAGGATAAAGCTGACGATCAGGTTATAGACGGCGCAGATGCCCACGCTGATCGGAACGGCCTTGAACAGCAGACGGTTGAACAGGGCGTTACGCTCTTCTTCCTTGCCGCAGGAGCCTAAGATCAGGCTGCCGCCGGAGGAGAAGGGGCTGATGGCCGAGCTCTGGGCGCCCAGCACCGTGCAGGTGAACAGCGCGACCGGGCTTAAACCGGTGGATGCTGCCAGCGCGGGGATCAGCGGGAACAGGGCCGGACACACGACGCCGGTGGTGGAAGAGAAGAAGCTCATGACGGCGGCCACGATGGAGAACGCCAGCGGCACCAGCCAGGTGGGCACGTTGCTGCCGATCCAGTTGGAGAGCATCTCGATGGTGCCCGCCTTCACGGCCACGGCGATCAGCATGCCCGCGCCGGCGATCATCAGGATGGTGTTCCACGGGACCTTGGCGATGATCTCCTTCTGCGGCGCGAGCTTTAAGAGCAGCGCGATCATGGCGAAGACGAAGGCGACCAGACCCACGTCCACCTTGCCGGCCACGTAGGAGATGAAGGGCACTTCCGACAGGAAGAGGTTCAGCACCGGGAAGACCAGGACCACGGCCATCATGACCAGGATCAGCGTCAGGGTCTTTTTCTGTACGGGGTCGTAGGCTGCGGGCTTTTCAAATACGACGCCCTTGCCGATGTTGCGGTTGGACTTGAAGCCGAAGCGGAAGACGGTGATGATGATCAGGCTGGATACGATGGCCAGGCCGAACATGGCGAGCGAGGCGGAAAAGTCGTCGACGGGGGTCAGTTCCGGCGCGGCTTCGTAGGCGGTGCCCATCAGGCCGCGGAAGACCACGCCCAGCGCCGCGGTGGGGAAGTTGCCGCCGGCCAGCGCGCCGCAGTTGATGGCCACGGCACCGGTCAGCTTGTCCATCTTGGCCTCTTCGCAGATCATCAGGGTGATCGGCGCCAGGAAGGCCAGAACGGTAAAGTAGGCGGCGCCCATCACGGACAGGACCACGGCCACAAAGAACAGGGCGTAGGGCAGCAGGCCCGGGAATTTACGGCAGGCGTACAGCAGGCTGCGGGAGATCTTCTCCAGCGTGCCGTTGGCGGCGGCCACGTTGTAGAACAGCGAGACGGCCAGGATCACGAACATGGTGCTGGTGGGCCAGAAACCGATCAGTTCCTTGGGCTTTAAGCCCATCCAGAAGCAGCCGATGGCAAAGGCGAACACGATACAGAAGATGCCGGTGTTGATGCCGGTCTTGTAGCCTAAGAACACGGCCAGCGCGATCGCGGCAATGATGACGATGCTGAGGGTGACGTCCATTTTTTCTCTCCTTCTTGCAAATGGTATACTTGGTGACAGTGGTTATTCGATGCCCAGCAGGCTGCAGGGCAGGTCGTGCGTCATGTAGCGGATCTGGTCTTCCGGGATGCCGTGGTCGAACAGATACTGCATGTACTCGTGCATGGCGATCTCCCAGTGCGGATTTTCCGTCTGGCCGCCGTCGGTGTCCACCATCACGTTTTTGTACCCGACGGTCCTGATCACTTCCAGGTTTTCCGGCAGGTTGCTGTGGTATTTGCCGCCGCCCATGTTCTGCGCGTAGCAGCGCTCCAGGATCACGTCGTAGTCGCGGACCATGCGGATCTGGTCTTCCAGGCTCATGTTCACCACCCACCATTCGGGGTGAGTGACCACGATCTTTTTGACGCCGGCGCTGCGGGCGGCTTCCACCACCACAAAGGCCTCTTCCGGAGAGACGTGGGCGGTGCCGAGCACTGCGTCATAGTCGTTGATCAGCCGAAAGACGTCGGCCAGCTCTGGTACGATCCTGCCGTCGCGGACCGCGTCCACGCAGCCGTCCGTGGGCTTGCCCATCTTGATCAGGTGATTGCGCGCGGACTGGGTGGGCAGCCACACCACCTTTGCGCCGAGCTTTAAGGCGTTTTCCACGGCCACGGGGTTGATGCCGCCCACGCAGCGGTTTAAGGTGATGGAGCCGAACATGGTGAAGTCGTTTTCGCCGTGGACGAGCCGGTTGTAGCGGTTTACCAGCGCGGCGCGGCAGGACGTGTCGCCCAGATGCGTCTTGATCACGATGGCGCGCGCACCGACACGGACCGCGGCGTCGCAGAGCTCAAAATCGTCATAGGCGCGCAGGCGCAGGTCGGGATTGGTGTGGACGTGCATGTCGACGACGCCCTTCATGGAGAGTTCCGTCATGGGGGTAGTGCTCCTTTCTGTCACTGCTATCGGATATACCGATAAAATATATGTGAAGATACGATTGCCCAATTTGAAAAAAGTGTTGCGTGACGGTGTAAAATGAAGTATCTATCAAGTATAATAAAGAAGTAAAAAACGTTCGGCAATGGCCAATCCGTTATAGGCTATATCGGAGAAAACGATAGCGAGGGGACAAATGGATCTAAAAGAGCTGGAATACATCGTGACCATCGCGGAAGAGGGGAGCATCAACAAGGCGGCGCAAAAGCTTTATCTGGCGCAGTCCAGCTTAAGCCAGTTTCTGGCCCGCTACGAGGCGGAGCTGCGGACCAAGCTGTTCGTCCGCACCGGCGCCGGCATCCGGCCCACGCCCGCGGGCGAGATCATGGTGCGCAACGCCAGGCAGATGCTGCGGCAGTACCACCGCGTCCGGGCGGAACTGCAGGAGGCCCTGCAGCCCAGCAGCGGCCGGATCCTGTTCGGCGTGAGCAGTTTCCGCGGCGCGGCGCTGATCCCGCCGGTCTTAAAGCGGTTCCAGACGGAGTATCCCGCCGTGGAGGTGCACATCACGGAGATGAACAGCGTGGAGCTGCGCAAGCGCGTGGCCGCCGGGGACCTGGACATGGCGCTGATCGCGGTGCTGCCCAACGAACGGAAGGAGGAGGGCCGCGCCGTGATGCAGGACGAGGTCTGTCTGGTGTCCAACCGGGCCCATCCGGTGATGGAGTACGTGCACTACGATTCCCCCGGCCGCCCCTGGATCGATCTGGCGGACACGGCGGACTTTGAGTACCTGCTGTCCAACCGCGCCACCGTGCTGGGGAGCATCGCCAGCGAGCAGTTTGAGGCCCGCGGCTTAAAGCCGCCCGTGATCAACGGGGATCTGACGGCGGCCTTCGCCATGGAGATGGCAAGCTACGGCCTGGGTCTGGCGTTTTCCTACCGCTCATGCCGCATTCTGCGCAATGACGTGGAGTTTTTAAGTATCGGCCCGGAGGGCTACTTTGTGGATCTGGTGCTGATCTTCCCGCCGGACGGCTTTCGCAGCCCCTCCATCCGGGCTCTGGAGAAGATGATCCGCGACTTCTACCGCGACCGCAACCGGGTGTGAGCCGGAAAGCGTTTTTTCTGCCGTACCCCCTTGACGAACCGGTGGAAACTTGATATAAAAGATAGGCACGGCGACATAGCCAAGCGGTAAGGCGTAGGTCTGCAACACCTTGATCGCCGGTTCGATTCCGG
>CACZPX010000114.1 GCA_902783095.1 uncultured Lachnospiraceae bacterium | reverse complement strand
GGCCGTCTCCACGCAGCTGCGAAAGGACGCCGGCCAGAAAGACGTGGGCGGCGCCTGGCTTGCGGACGGCGGCGCCTATCCGGAAGTGCACACCGCGGACGCCTTTGATACGGACGGCTTTGAAAAAAACCTGGGCGTCATCGCGCAGTTTGCAGCGCGGGATACGTTTGCGGACGCGGCGGTCTGTGTGCTGCTGGTCCCGGACGCGGCCTGCACCATGCAGGATTCCCTGCCCGCCCTGGCAAGACCCTACGACGCAAAGGAGCTTGCCGGCCGGGCCGCGGCGCTGCTGCCGGACTGCAGCGTGCCGGATCTTGCCTCCGCCTTTTCGGACGCCGCCGGGGAACCCCCGCTCTACTACCGCACCGACCACCACTGGAACGCGCACGGCGTGCAGCTTGCCTATCAGCTGCTTTCGGACGGCCGCGGCCGATATTCCGAGTCCCCGCAGGTCTTCTCGGAGGACTTTCTGGGCTCCACCTATTCCCGCACGCTGGACCCGGCCGCCGTGCCGGAACCGCTGTCGATCTTCCCGGTGCCGGACGGCCTTTCCGTGACCGCGGACGGTGAGAGTATCTCCCTGTACGATGAGTCCGCCGCACAAAAGAAGGACAAGTACACCGTCTTTTTCGGCGGCAACCACGGGATCGTCACGATCCAGAACACCGGCGCAGGCACCGGCAAGAACCTGCTCGTCGTGAAGGACTCGTTTGCCAACGCCCTGGTGCCGCTGCTCACCGCGGACTACGACGTCATCACCATGCTGGACCTGCGCTATTTCGGCGGCAGCCCGGCCGCCCTCGCCGCAGACCTGCAGCCGGACGACCTGCTCTTTGTCTACTCCATGAGCGATCTGGCAGAGGGCAGCGAACTGGTGAAGCTCCTGTTAAACTGACCGCGCGATCCTTCGCCCGCTCATCAAACTCTTTGAGGTACCGTTATGGTTTTTTCCAGCCTGACCTTTCTGCTCTTTTTCCTGCCCGCCGTGCTGGCGGTGTATTTTGCCGTGCCGGCGCGCTTTAAAAACGCCGTGCTCTTTATCTTCAGTCTGGCCTTTTATGCCTGGGGCGAGCCGGTGTACGTCTGCCTGATGCTCTTTTCCACCGTGCTCGACTACAGCTGCGGCCGGGCGGTGGACGCGCACCGCGGCACCGGAAAGGCCAAAGCGGCGCTGCTCGTCTCCGTCTGCGTCAACCTCGCCCTGCTTGCGGTCTTCAAATACAGCGACCTGTTTGTGCAGACCTTCAACCGTCTTTGCGGGACCGCGCTGCCGCTGCCGCACCTGCCGCTGCCCATCGGCATCTCCTTCTATACCTTCCAGACCATGAGCTATACCATCGACGTCTACCGCGGCCGGGCCGCCGTCCAGAAGAACATCGTCTCCTTTGGCGCCTACGTGGCGCTCTTTCCGCAGCTCATCGCCGGTCCCATCGTACGGTACCAGACCATTGCGGACGAGCTGAATACGCGCACGCACAGCGCGGACGGTTTCGGCGAAGGCGCCTGGCGCTTTACGGTTGGACTGGCCAAGAAGGTGCTGCTGGCCAACAACGTCGGGCAGCTGTGGGATATCCTGCGCGCCGTTCCCGCCGGCCGGCTGTCCGTGCTGGGCGCCTGGCTGGGCATCGTCGCCTTTGCGTTCCAGATCTACTTTGACTTTTCCGGCTATTCGGATATGGCCATCGGCCTGGGACGCATGTTCGGCTTTCACTTTCCGGAAAACTTCAACTACCCCTATATCTCCAAAAGCATCACGGAATTCTGGCGGCGCTGGCACATCAGCCTTGGCGCCTGGTTCCGGGACTACGTCTACATCCCGCTGGGCGGCAGCCGGCGCGGCAGGGCCGTGCAGCTGCGCAACCTGGCTGTGGTCTGGCTGCTCACCGGCTTCTGGCACGGCGCCAGCTGGAATTTCCTGCTGTGGGGCGCCTATTACGGCCTGCTTCTGATACTGGAAAAATTTGTCTTAAAGCGCGTTTTAGACCGCGCGCCGGCTGCCGTCTGCCGCCTGTACACGCTGTTTTTTACGCTGATCGGCTGGGTGCTCTTTGCCTTTGACGATCTGTCCGCCGGCCTGCGCTACCTGGGCGCCATGTTCGGCGTGGGCGCACCGCTCGCCGCGGGTTCCGCCAGCTACTACCTGCTCTCCAACCTGCCGCTGCTCCTCGTGTGCGCCGCCGCAGCCACGCCGCTCGGAAAGCTGCTGCATGCCAAGCTGTGCGGCCTTACCGCGGAGCCTGCCGCCGCTGCGACATCGCCGCGTACGGACGGGAAAACGGGCCGTGCCGCCGGTCAGGCCGTTCCCGCCGTACTGGACGCCGCCTGCCTGCTGCTTCTGCTTGGCCTGTCCGTGATCTTTTTGGTCAGCGGCAGCTACAATCCCTTCCTGTACTTCCGTTTTTAAGCCTGCGCGGTCCTCATTTGTTGGATATTTTATAGGTTGATTTTGTCCTATATACTGCATATAATACTGATGGAGGTAAACGATATGCAGATTGATACCAATACTGTGGTCTCTATGACGGAAGCCAATCAGAATTTTTCCAAAGTCGCCCGCTTAGTTGATCAATACGGCCGCGCGGTAGTCTTTAAGAACAATGCTCCTCGTTATCTGGTCTTAGACTTTGCAGCAGCGGAGAAAATGTCCATGGCCCCCGACGAAGATGTGCTTGCTGTATCCAAAAGAATCATGGAGCAATATGATGAGGCATTCCGGGAGCTTGCCAAATGATCATCCTCTCAAAAGGCCAGATCCTGCTGATGCACCATGCTTTGATCGAACGGTATGGAGGCATTCATGGGATCCGCGATGAAGGACTGCTAAGTTCTGCATTGAATGCTCCGTTTCAATCTTTCAATCATACAGATCTTTATCCCACGATCGCAGAAAAAGCCGTCCGCCTGGGTTACGGATTAACCATGAATCATCCGTTTCACGATGGAAACAAACGTATAGGCGCTTTATCCATGCTGACTATGCTCGCTTTAAACAAAATACACCTGCGCACTTCAAGTGAAGAGTTGGCAGCTGTTTTCTTGCGCGTTGCATCCGGGGAACTTGCTAATGAAGGACTGCTTCATTGGGTCTTGTCGCATATGGAGTGACCGCGTTGATCTGCACTTCTGTGTATCTCCTACATTCCCCTCCCTTGTGATTCTTAATCCGTCGCTTTTCTTTTTCAGGTGTCTCACATAGGGCCTCATCCCCCACGTAAAAACCCCGGCTGCCCTCCGATAAAAGGCAGCCGGGGTTTGTTTTTAATCTGCGCTTACAGCACCAGCTCGCGTTCCTCGCGATAGCCGTCCAGGTCAAAGGACACCAGAACGCGGTGGTGCTTTCCGGTCTCCAGCACCTGCACCTGTACGTTCTCCGCGCGGCGCAGCCGCAGAAGCTCTGTGTACAGGGCGCGCTGCTCCTCATCGTAGGAGCCTGCGTCGTCCGAGGTGAACAGCACGGAGCCGAACAGCGCGTTTACCACGGCCAGCGTCTCTTTCTGCGCGGCCGAAAGCGAGGTGTTGTCCGTCCGCAGCAAAAACACGTCGGGATCACTCAAAAAGGCCCGGCCGTTCAGCTGCCTGCGGTACAGCGTGTTGCGCTGCGTGTGCATGGTGGAAGGACGTTCCGCGTGGAAGAGCCGCATGTAGGGCACGTCGTCATAGCTTAAGGACATATCCGGGCCTATACGGCAGTACTCCGCCTTGCCAAAGGCGGACGCAAGCGGCACGCCGCAGGCCAGGATCTGGGCGTCCCCGCAGGCTTCGCGCAGAAAGTCCATGGCGTCCGCCATCACCTCGCCGCGCGTGCGGTCCTCGTAGGCCGTCATGCAGGCCGCGTATAAAAAGTCCAGTTTAAACAGCGTAAAGCCCATGGCCTTATAGTGCTCTATGCAGCGGCGCAGGTAGGTCCGCACCTCGGGATGGTACGGGTCCAGCGCCAGCCCGCCGCTCCAGTTGGAGCCGGTGTACACCGGCTTGCCGTTCCGGTACTGCAGCCAGTCCGGATGGGCCTCGGCCAGGGCGGAGTCCCGCTCGCACACAAAGGGCGCCAGCCAGATGCCCGCCTGATACCCGGCCGCCCGGATCTGCTCCGCCACCGGGGCCAGGCCGCGCGGGAACTTCTCCTCGTCCACGTCCAGCCAGTCGCCCACAAAGCGCTCAAAGCCGTCGTCTATCTGGAAGATGTCCGAGTGCTCCGGCAGCGCTTCCATCCCCGCCAGATCCTTTAAGATCTGCGCCTCGCTGATGTTCTGGTAGCAGTTGTACCAGCTGGTATAGCCGGTCTTCTGCCCGGCAAAGCGCGGCGCGGTCTCCATGGCCGCAAACCAGGCGTCAAACACGTAGTTTTCGGTGCCCTTTATAAAGATCAGGTCCAGCGCGGCATATTCCTCTCCCACGGCCAGT
>CACZPX010000113.1 GCA_902783095.1 uncultured Lachnospiraceae bacterium | reverse complement strand
CTGGCCAACAAGATCGGCACGACGGAAGCCAAGGAGCTTGCGGCGGCCTTAAAGAGCGCGGTCAAGTACAACGTCACCTCCGGCTCCATGTCAAACGCCTACGGACTGGCGGTCTACTTCCCTTACCGGAAGGCCTCCTACGTGGACGCGGCGACCAAGGTCTACAGCACCATCGGCATGCCGGCCAAGTATTCCGAGTGCATCCGCAAGTTTGCGCAGACCGAGGTGGGCGGCCAGGCGGCTGCCGGCGGCACCGGCTCCGCGCTTGGATCCCTGTTCGGCAGCATCGGCGGATCTTCCAGTGATTACACCAGCGGCGGCATCTCCGACCTGCTGGGCGGCCTGCTGGGCGGCGGCGGGGACTTTGGCTCCCTGCTTGGTCTGGACCGCAGCAACACGGCATTCATGCAGAATATGGACGTTAACGCGGTGGCGGAATACGTCGCGGAGAACCACTTTGACGAGAGCAGGCTGGTCTGGACCAAAAACGAGGCCGGCGATCCCTGCATCGCGCTGTCACTGGAAGACTGGCAGCAGCTCACCGACGTGAAGCTGTCCATGTTCTATGACGACGGCGAGGGCTTTATCGACCTGGGCCTGGACGCCTACTTTGAGTTTGACAAGGACGGCAACCTGCTGCCGGTGGAGACCTCCTGGCTGGCGATCAACGGCCAGACGGTGGCCTTTTACCAGGATTACTCCGTGGGAACGGAAGAGGACTACGTGATCACCGGTCACGTGCCCGTGCTGTACAACGGTCAGCTGGCGGAACTGGTGATCGTTTTCACGCCGGAAAACGAGAGCGGCGTGGTGGCCGGCGTCCGCTTCAATTATAAGGACGAGGAGTCTGCAAAGGACGTGGAAGAGGCGGACAAGCCGCTGTATGCCGTTGCCAAGGTCGCGACCGTGCAGACGACCGGCGACGCGGAGGATCTTACGGCGGAGTGCTTTGACGCGGCCGGCAACCCGATGGACGCCTTCGCGGCCCAGGAGAAGCTGACGGCGCTGCAGAACGGCGATACCATCGACTTCATCGCGGATTACTACACCTATGACGGCGACTATCAGGACACCTACATGATCGGCGACCAGATCAAGGTGGACGGCCCCCTGTCCATCACCAACCTGGAACTGAAGAAAGAAGACGTGCGCCTGATGTACCGCCTGACCGATCTCTACAACCGGGACTACTGGACGGAGATCATGCCGTAACGGCGGCTGTCACTTTTCAAAAAACCCCTGCCGGAACAGGACCGGCAGGGGTTTTCCGTTCCGTCAGATGCTTGCCATTTTATAGCGGAACAGTTATAATTACTATAATTCGATAACTATTTGTCAACCGATAGTAGCCCGATTATACTAAAGATACAATTCAATAGCTTCTTTTGAACCATCAGGTACTGTCCGCCAGTCGTACGCCGCAAGAGTCTCGATGACCGGGGTGCCTTGAGTGAATAAAGCGAAAGCGAAACTTATGGAGGACAATGATGTCAAAAGAGTACAAGCTCAACGTAGCAACACCCCGTTCTTTTTCCTACGTCAAGAGGAACATCCCCGAAGTGACCGTGGAACAGCGCGAAAAGGCGCTGGCTGCCACCCATTACAATGAATTTGCCTTCCCGGCCGGCATGCTGACCATCGACATGCTGTCCGACTCCGGCACGACCGCCATGACGGACCAGCAGTGGAGCGCCATGTTCCTGGGCGACGAGTCCTACGGCCGCAACAAGGGCTATTACGTGCTGCTGGATACCTTCCGCGACATCTTTGAGCGCGGCGGCGAGAAGAACTGGAAGAAGTCCATCGACCTGATCCGCACCGACTGCCAGGACATCGACAAGCTGATGAACGAGCTGTACCTGTGCGAGTACCAGGGCGGCCTGTTCAACGGCGGCGCGGCGCAGATGGAACGCCCCAACGCCTTCATCATTCAGCAGGGCCGCGCGGCGGAATCCGTGCTGATGGAGATCGTGCGCAACATCTTAAACGAGCGCGAGCCCGGCAAGAAGTTCACCATCCCGTCCAACGGCCATTTCGATACCACCGAGGGCAACATCAAGCAGATGGGTTCCATCCCGCGCAACCTTTACAACAAGAAACTGCTGTGGGAAGTGCCGGAAGGCGGCCGCTATGAGAAGAACCCCTTCAAGGGCAACATGGACGTGGAAAAGCTGGACAGGATGATCGAAACGCTGGGCGTGGAAAACGTTCCGCTGATCTTCACCACCATCACCAACAACACCGTATGCGGCCAGGCCGTGTCCATGGCCAACCTGCGCGACACCGCGAAGATCGCGGCCAAGTACGACATCCCTTATATCTTTGACGCCGCGCGCTGGGCGGAGAACGCCTACTTCATCAAGATGAACGAAGACGGCTACGCCGACAAGTCCATCGCCGAGATCGCGACCGAGATGTTCAGCTACTGCGACGGCTTCACGATGTCCGCCAAGAAGGACGGCCACTCCAACATGGGCGGCATGCTGGCCTTCCGCGACCGCGGCCGCTTCTGGCGCCACTTCTCCGATTTCAACGCCGACGGCAGCGTCAAGACCGACGTGGGCGTGCGCTTAAAGGTGAAGCAGATCTCCTGCTACGGCAACGATTCCTACGGCGGCATGTCCGGCCGCGACATCATGGCGCTGGCGGCAGGCCTGTACGAGAGCTGCAACGTCAACTACCTGCAGGAGCGCGTGGACCAGTGCAACTACCTGGCGGAAGGCTTCTACAAGGCCGGCGTCAAGGGCGTGGTGCTGCCCGCCGGCGGTCATGCCGTGTATATCAATATGGACGAGTTTTTTGACGGCAAGCGCGCGCCGGAGAGCTTTGCGGGCGAGGGCTTCTCGCTGGAGCTGATCCGCCGCTACGGCATCCGCGTGGCCGAGCTTGGCAACTTCTCCATGGAATATGACTTAAAGACGCCGGAGCAGCAGGAAGAGGTCTGCAACGTGGTGCGCTTTGCCATCAACCGCAGCCAGCTCTCCCGCGAGCATCTGGACTACGTGATCGCCGCGGTGAAGGCCCTGTATGAGGACCGCGAGAGCATCCCCAACATCCGCATCACCTGGGGCAAGGAACTGCCCATGCGTCACTTCCATGCCTTTGCGGAGCCCTATCCCAACGAGGACTGAACCGACCGCTTTTTCTGAAGTTCGGCAATGAACCGGCCCGGGCAGAACTGCCCGGGCTTTTTATGTGCAGCAAGCCCGGCCGGCGCGAATGTGCTTGCAATGAGCCGCATTTGCCGGGGCGCAGGACAGCGCGAGCGTGTGGATAAAATGATGGCAGACTACGGTCTTCTAATGAAATAATTTCAACATACCGCATCCAATCGTTCGCTTCACAAACGCGGGTAAAGAGGGTATAGTACCTGCGGATCAGAAGAAAGATAAAAAATTATCAAGGAGCAGAAGCGTCGCCATGACCCTGTATGCAAGGCTGAAACATGCCAACCTGTTCACCAAAAAACCCAAACAGAATCTGGAGCGCAAGTATACCGTAAAGAAGGCGGTCTCACTGGAATCGTTCGTCTTCCCGGTCATCTTCTTTGCGCTCATCGTCTACCTGGCCGTCAATATGGGCATGGCCAATATGATCAACACCGTGATGTCCACGGCGTTCGATCTGCTGATCAACACCGTCTTTTATATCATGGCGGTCTGCGTCATCATGGGCGCCATCTCGGAGCTTTTGTCCGAGTTCGGCTTTGTAGCGCTGATGGACCGCATCCTGCGCCCGCTCATGCGCCCGCTGTTCGGCCTGCCCGGTGCGGCTTCGCTGGGCATGGTGAGCACCTTTTTATCCGATAACCCGGCCATCCTGGCCCTGGCAGGCAATTCCAATTTCAAATCCTATTTCCGGGCGTACGAGTTTCCTGCCCTCACCAACCTGGGCACCAGCTACGGCATGGGCCTGATCGTCTGCACCTACATGCTGAGCCTGACCGCCATCACCGGAGAATCCTACGGCATGGCGGTGACGGTGGGGCTTTTGGGCGCGACCATCGGCGCCATTTTCAGCACCCGCATCATGATGGCCTTCACCCGCCGGGTGTACGGCCGCGGGACCAGCGCGATGGAGGCTTTCCCCACCGCAGAGGACAAGGAAGTGGGCGACGTGCCTGCCGGTATGCGCCCGGTGCGTGTGGGCGGCGTTGGCGGCCGTGTGCTGGGCGCCGTTCTGGACGGCGGCGCCAACGGTGCAAAGCTGGGCAGCAGCATCATCCCCGGCGTTCTGGCCATCTGCACGCTGGTGATGCTGCTGATGAACGGCGCGAGCGATTCCGGCGCCTATACGGGAGCGGCTTACGAAGGCGTCGGCCTGATCCCCAAGATCGCGGACAAGCTGGACTTTATCATAAAACCGCTGTTCGGCTTTTCGAGCACCAAGGCGGTCGGCGTGCCGATCACCGCGCTCGGCGCTGCCGGTGCAGCCATGGGCCTGACTTCCGACCTGGCCCGGTCTCACATGCTCACCGGCGGCGATGTGGCCGTGTTTACGGCTATGTGCATGTGCTGGAGCGGCTATCTCTCCACGCACACCTCCATGATGGACAGCCTGCACTGCAAGGAACTCACCGGCAAGGCCATCCTGTCCCATACCATCGGCGGTCTGATGGCCGGCTTTTTCGCACACTGGATCTACGAACTGTTTGTACTGATCTTCGGATAAGGGCAGCTTGACGGTTGGCGGCTGCGAAAAACAACGAAACGACAGGGGCCGGCGGATGCCGACCCCTTCCTTTTTCGGGAAGAGCCGCGGGACAAAGACGGAACGGAAGAAGCGGAAGAATACTGTTCCTGTCAGGACGTCCGTGCTATACTGTCTGCAAAGCGCGCCGGCAGGGAGCCGGCAGGCTCTGCGGGAGAGGGCATGAACATCACACAGCCGTTAAAGAGCATTCAGATCGACTGGTCAAAGATCGCGCCGGACAGCTACGTCCGCGGGATCGCGGCGCTGCAGGGGCTTACGTCACTGAGCTTTGAGAGACCGGTCACCTTCTTTGTGGGAGAAAACGGCAGCGGCAAATCGACGCTGCTGGAGGCCGTTGCCGTCGCCTGGGGCTTCAATCCGGAGGGCGGTACGCGCAACTACCGGTTCTCCACCTACGATTCCCACTCGGAACTCTGCGAAGCCCTTCGGTTGTCCCGCGGGGTCACGCGGGGCGGCCGTGGCTACTTTCTGCGCGCGGAGAGTTTTTACAACGTCGCGACCATGGAAGAGGAGTACAGCCGGGGACCGAACGGCGTGCCGCAGCATCTGCATGAAAAATCCCACGGGGAGAGCTTTCTGGCCGCGGTCATGCACTATTTCCGGCCGGACGGTCTGTATCTGCTGGATGAACCGGAGGCGGCGCTGTCTCCGCAGCGTCAGCTGACGCTCCTGGCCCGGATCCACCGGCTGTCCAAAGAGGGCGCGCAGTATGTCATAGCGACGCATTCGCCGGTCCTGCTGGCGCTGCCGGACGCGCAGATCCTCTCCTTTGACGGGCCGGTCCACGCCTGCCCCTACGAGGAGACCGACAGCTACCGCATCACGGAGATGTTCATCAATCACCGCGCGCTGATGCTGGAACGGCTGCTTGGCGCGGAAGAGCCCGGCGGAAGCGCCTAAAAAACGGGCGACACATGAATATCGCCTTGTATGAAAAAAAACCGCGTGATATAATTTTTGCCGGAGGGGCTGCTATGGAAAAGATGAGACAGATCCGATTGTTGATGACGATGACCATCCTGACCGGACTGCTGTTTACTGTCATCGCGCTGGCCGCACCGAACGGCTGGGTCACCAAGGACGGCAAGACGTATTACTACGAAAACGGAGAGAAGGTTACGGGCTTCCGGGAACTGGAAAAGGACGGGAAGACGGCGACTTATTATTTTGACGCAAATGGCGTGATGCTGACGGGGGAGCAGGAGATAGAGGGGAATTTCTATCTGTTTTCCTCCAGCGGCAGGATGCGGACCGGCTGGCAAACGATTGATAGCAACCGGTATTATTTTAACCCGGAGGACGGGAAAAAAACAACCGGGATTGTAAAGATCGGTGATTATTATTACTGTTTGGGTGAAAACGGTGCAATGCAGACCGGATGGTATTCCGAAGGAGAATCAAAGTATTATTTTAATCCATCTACAGGACATGGATATGTCAATGTTGTGCGACAGATCGGGGACTATTACTATGGATTTGATGCTGCAGGAAAGATGGTGACTTCCGGATGGAAAACAATAGCTGGGAATCGGTATTATATAAATCCTAACACAAGTCATGTCTATGTGGAAGTTGTGCGTCAGATCGGAGATTATTACTATGGCTTTGATACTTCAGGCAAACAGGTGACTTCCGGTTGGAAGACAATAGCGGGAAATCGTTATTATATCAACCCTTATACCGGTCATGTTTATGCAGGAGTTGTGCGAAAGATAGGGACCTATTATTATGGATTTGAAAAGAATGGGAAATTATTGTCCGGGTGGAAAACGTTCGATGGAGGAAAGTATTACTTTAATCCTATGACCAATCATGCTTATGTGGGCATGGTTCGGAAGATCGGTGACCATTACTATGGATTTGATACTACAGGAAAACAGCTGACTTCCGGGTGGCGGACAATAGCGGGAAATCGTTACTATATCAACCCTTATACTGGCCATGTATATGCAGGGGTCGTGCGAAAGATAGGGTCCTATTACTATGGTTTTGGGAAGGATGGGAAATTACTATCTGGGTGGAAAACAATTGATGGAGATAAGTATTATTTTAATCCTGCGACCAATCATGCTTATGTGGACATGGTTCGGAAGATCGGTGACCATTACTATGGATTTGATGCCACTGGAAAACAGCTGACTTCTGGTTGGAGAACGGTAGCGGGAAATCGTTATTATATCAACCCATATACTGGCCATGTATATGCAGGGGTCGTGCGAAAGATAGTGTCCTATTATTATGGGTTTGGAAAAAAGGGGGAAGTGCTGAGCGGCTGGCAGGAGATCGGCGGAAAGCGATACTACTTTAATCCGAAGACGCTGCACGCCTATGCCGGGATCGTTCGGAAGATAGACGGCGGCTATTACGGGTTCAGCACGTCGGGCGTCATGAGTACCGGCTGGAGGGTGATCGACGGCGCCAAGTACTACTTTGACAAGGAGACCGGCAAGGCGAAGACCGGTCTGGTCACGATCGGCTCGTACAAGTATTTCTTT
>CACZPX010000112.1 GCA_902783095.1 uncultured Lachnospiraceae bacterium | reverse complement strand
TTCTTTAAGCGCTGCTCCGCGTTGGTCTTGATCCAGGCGTAGACCATGGACATGACCGGCACGGAAAGCAGCATGCCCACCACGCCGAAGAAATAGCCGCCCACGACCAGAGCCACCAGCACCCAGAAGCCGCTCAGGCCGGTGATGGCGCCCAGGATCTTGGGCTGCAGGATATTGCCGTCCAGCTGCTGCAGCACGATGATGATGATCAGGAAGGTGATGCACTTGATCGGATCGATCATCAGGATGAACAGCGCGCTGGGAACGGCGCCGATGAACGGGCCGAAAAACGGGATCATATTGGTGACGCCCACCAGTACGCTCACCAGTTCCTTGTAGGGGATGCGGAAGATGGTGAGCAGGATGTAGCTGGAGATGCCGATCACCAGTGAGTCGATGATCTTGCCGCCCAGAAAGCCGATAAAGATGTGGTTGGCGTCGTGCAGTTTCTTTAAGAAGCCTGTGACCCAGTCCGCGCGCAGATGGGCGTACAGGAACTTCTTGGCCTGCGCCGCGAAGCGCTCCTTGTTCATCATCACGTACACGGACACGACGAAGCCGATGATGATGTTGACCAGTTCCCGCGCGACCGTGTAGATGCTGGTAAAGACCTGGGAGATCACGTCGCGGAGCTGGTTGATGGAGTCCGCGGAAAAGAAGTCCGTGATGGTGGTGTTCAGGTTGTCAAAGAGGGACAGCACGCTGTTCTGGATCTCCGAGCCGTCGGAAAACAGGCCGGCCAGCCAGGCTCTGGCCGTGGTATAATACTGCGGCAGATTCCCCACCAGCGTGATGACGCTCTCATAGACCTTGGGAAGGACCATCCGCATCAGCAGAGTGAGCACCGCGACCACGACCAGCATGGTGAGGGTAATGCCCATCGCGCGGGAAAAGCTGCGGACCTTATGCGGACGGTTTTTGTAGAGTTTTTTTCCCCAGCGGGTAAAGACCGGCAGTTCCAGCACGCGCAGCAGCGGGTGCAGGATATACGCGAGCGCAAAGCCGTAGATCACGGCCTTGAAGGCCCCGAGCACATAGCTGATCCCTTCCGCGATGCCGCTCAGATTGGTGAGCAGCAGATAGATCACGATGATCCCCAGGATCACGGCGAATGCGGTCAGCCCCCAGTACAGGTATTTCCGGTCCCACTTGAATCTCACGTTTTTCTCCCGGCGGTCAGTCTTCCGCCTGTGTCGTCTGCGCCTGGGCCGTGAGCCGGTCGATCGCCGTCTGCACGTCGGCCTTAAAGGCCGTCCAGGCATCCTCATGTTCCACGAAATACAGCGGGCACAGCTTGCCCGTTACGTCATAGTGACGGATCACGTCTTCGGAACTCAGGCCGTAGCGGACGCACAGCCAGGCCGTAAGCTCCGTCAGGGACGTATAGGTCTCGTCCGTAAACTTTCCCGTCTCGTCCGGATGGCAGGTCTCGATGGAGATCGTGTCGCTGTTGCGGTTGTTGGACGCGTAGGCGATCTCCGAGATCGGCACCACGGCCAGGACCTCGCCGTTTAAGCCCACGATAAAGTTGCTGCTGGCGTACGTGGCGCCCTCGCCGGACTGCTTGGACAGGCCGTCAAAGTAGTTGCGGTTGGCCTGCGCCGAGGTGCCGGGATTGCCCACATAGTGGATGACGATGGCGTTTACCTGCTCCAGCGGGATCTTGGGGCGCGAGTACTGGTTTACCGTGATGTAGTCTTCCGTCACGTAGTCCGGCAGCCCGTACAGGGACCGGTACTCTTCCTTTTTGCCGCAGGTGAGCAGGACCACCGTGATGACGACGGCGATCACCGCCAGCGCCGCGCCGGCCAGGATCCGGATCTTCTTCTCCTTTGCCGCCAGGCGTTTTGATCTGTTAACTGTCGTTTTCCTGTTGTTCATCGTGCTCCTTACACGTCTTCGATCTGCCAGTCGATCGGCGTTTCCCCATGTTCTTCCAGAAAGCGGTTGGCCTTTGAAAAGTGCCGGCAGCCGAAAAAGCCGCGGCTTGCGGACAGCGGACTGGGATGTGGCGCCGTCAGCACCAGCTGATGCGGGTTGTGCAGCAGGGCCGCTTTTTCTCCCGCGGGCCTGCCCCAGAGGAGATAGACGACCGGACGGTCCTGTGCCGCGACGGCACGGATGGCCGCGTCGGTGAACTGCTCCCAGCCGATCCCCCGGTGGGAATTGGCCTGATGGGCGCGGACCGTCAGGACCGTGTTCAAAAGCAGCACACCCTGCTTCGCCCATTTTACCAGATTTCCGTTGTTCGGTACAGTACACCCGAGGTCGTCGTGCAATTCTTTATAAATATTTAAGAGAGACGGCGGAATCTCGACATCTCTCTGTACGGAAAAACTTAAGCCGTGCGCCTGCCCGTCGTTGTGATAGGGATCCTGTCCCAGGATCACCACCTTGACACTGTGCAGGGGCGTCAGTTCAAAGGCCCGCAGCACGTCGTCCTTGGGCGGGAATACTCGGTGGGTCGCGTACTCTTCGTTCACCTTCTGATAGAGCGCGCGGTAATAGGGCTTTTTAAACTCCGCGGAAAGCGGAGCCAGCCAGTCGTTTGCGATTGCTGCCATTACTCCTCCCCAAAGTACTCTTCGTATACGGCATAGAGGCTCGCCGCGGCCGGGCCGGCGTAATCCGAGATCCGGATCTTCGCCCACGCCGCTTCGCTCCAGCGCAGCGGATGATCGTTTAAAAACAGGTTCAGCTGCTCCTTAAAGCCGGTGTCCTCCATCTGCTGCAGAAGCTCCATCCGGTGCAGCGCGGAAGCCTGCTTGTCAAAGGAATCCACGCATTTGAAGATCACGTAGGCGTTCGGCAGGGTGACCACGGGGCTCACCTCGTCCGTGGCCAGCGCGAAAGCCACGCGCGCCTCCGCGGAAGAGAGACTCTCCCGGGACGCGGTATACACGCCGCTGCCGGTCTCGCTGTACTTTTCCGCGACGGCGTCAAAGCTCTCCCCGGCCTCCAGCTGGGTCAGCGCCTCCGCGGCAAGCGTCAGCTTCTGATCCTTGCCGGCGCTGTCCAGATCGTCGGTCCGCAGGCGGATCTCCTGCAGCCGGATCATGCGGGTCTCGTCCTCGGAAAGCTCCAGCTCCACGGAGCCGGTCACGTCTTTGTACACCTTCTTGGCCAGCAGGTACATCCTGAAGAGTTCTTCCGCATCCTGCTGCGTAAGGCCCAGCAGTTCGCGGTCCTTCTCGTCGAGCGCGTCGTAAAAGGCCTTTCCGGCCTCCCGCACGGTCTTTTCCTCGTCGCTCCCCAGGGAAACGCCGCGGACCTTCGCCATGCAGGCGGAGGCGAAATACAGCGCGATGTGGGTGCGGAACCCGTCCCGCAGATAGTCTTCAAACGAACCGCCGAGATACGCCACCTGCCAGATGCTGCTGCCGAAAGCGCTCTCGTACTGGTGCTTCTGCGACACGGCGAAGGCCTGCGCGATCTTTAGCGGCAGCGTCTCCTCCCCCACGGTCAGCAGCACATCCGCCTGCTCCCCGGACGGCGTCTGCGCCTGTCCGGCCTCCGTCTGCTCCGCGGCGGCGGTCGCTTCGGCACCGGACTGCGTACAGCCGGTAAGAAGCAGGCACAGGACCAGTAATATTGTCAGGCCTCTTCTTGCCATGTAAAATCCCCCTTACAGGCCAGGATCTTCTTTAAGACCGTCAGGACGCCGTTTTCCCGCATGGGCGGGGCCAGAAAGCGGGAAAAGCCCTTCTCCGCGGCGACGGAGCCCGCCACCGCAAAGTTCTGCTCTGCTTCCCGCAGCATGCTCACGTCGTTTTCCTGGTCGCCGAACGCGACCGTCTCCGCCGCGCTGATGCCGAACTTCTTCTGGATCATCCGCACGGCCGTGCCCTTGCTCACGCCGGGCGCCGTGAAATCCACCCACTCCTTGCCGGACACGAAGGCGCCCAGCCGGTCCGCGTATTTGGGGACCAGCCCCAGCGCCGGATGCGGCAGGGACGGATCGTGATAGATGCCGATGTGATAGATGGGCGGCAGGGTCTCAAAGCCCGCAAACGGCTCCCGGTGAAACCGGTAGCTGTTCATATAGTCGATAAAGACTTTGGAAGCGTCGTCAAAATAGACGAATTTGTCGCGCGAGGCCAGCGCCAGATCGCAGTCCGGCAGGGCGCGGATGTCGCGCACCAGCGCGGGAAGCACGTCCGTGGGCATCGCCATGGAAAAGATCTGGTCCGGGCCTTCGCTCACGCAGGCGCCGTCGTTGCTGATGTAGATGACGTCCTGCTCGACGGGCCGGAAGACCTCGCGGATGCTGTCCTCCTGGCGTCCGCTCGCGATCGCGACTTTGATCCCCAGGCCGATGAGCCCGCGGATCACTTCATAGTATTCCGGAGAGATATCGCAGGTCCCGTCTTTGACCAGCGTTCCGTCCACGTCGGAGACCACGAGCCGGATCATCGCAGGATCTCCGAAAAGGCGCGGATGTTCGCCACGCGGTCGCCGCCGAAGACGGCCGAACCGGCCACGAGCACGTTGGCGCCGGCAGTCAGGATGTCCGCGGCGTTTTTGGTATTGACGCCGCCGTCCACCTCGATATCCTTTACAAGTCCCATTTCATCAAACATCTTCCGCGCCGCAGCGATCTTCCGCGTGGCGTTCGGGATGTATTTCTGCCCGCCGAAGCCGGGGTTTACGGACATGACGAGCAGCATGTCCAGATCCTCCGCCACCCATTCCACGGCGGACAGCGGCGTGGCGGGATTCAGGGCCACGCCGGCCTTTAAGCCGAGCGAATGGATCTTCTGGATGGTCCGGTTCAGATGCAGGCAGGCCTCCGCGTGGACCGTCAGAATGTCCGCGCCGGCCTCCGCAAAGGCTTCCAGATAGCGGTCCGGGTCCTGGATCATCAGGTGGACGTCAAAACACAGGTCCTCCTTGCGCGCCTTCAGGCTCTTGATGACCGGCAGTCCAAAGGAGATGCTCGGCACGAACAGGCCGTCCATCACATCCAGATGGAGATACGGCACCCGATTGTCCTTTAAAACGGCCAGTTCCTCTTCCAGTCTTCCGAAATCCGCCGCCAGCAGGGACGGGGAAAGAATATTCTGCAGTTTGTCGTTCACTGTGATTCTCCTAGTATTTTTTTCTGTTTTTGATCTCCGTGTAGATCTCGCGGTACTGCAGGTAGCGTTCCCGGCTGATCTTTCCGTCCCGGACGGCCTGCTTTACCGCGCAGTCGCGTTCCTCCGTGTGGGTACAGTCGTTGAACCGGCAGTCGTGATAATAGCCGTTGAACTCGCCGTAGTAGTACCGGACGTCGGGCGCCTCGATCTCTGTGACGTCCATGGCGGAAAAGCCGGGCGTGTCCATCAGATAGGTCCCCTCCGAAACGTAGAAAAGCTCCGTATGCCTGGTCGTATGGCGGCCGCGTCCCAGCTTTTCGCTGATGGCCCCGGTCTCCATTGCCGCGAGCGGACACAGAAGGTTGATGAGCGTGGACTTTCCCACGCCGGAATTGCCCATCAGCACGGTCGTCTTTCCGGCCAGCAGCCGCTTCAGCTCCCCGGTGCCAGCGCCGGTGGCGCCGCTCACGAAGCAGAGCGGAAAACCCGTGCCGCGGTAGATGTCCCGCAGCCGGTCCAGCTCTCCCTCCCGGGCCAGATCCGCCTTGTTAAAGCAGATCACCGGATCCAGTTTGCGGGATTCCACCTCTATCAGAAGCTTGTCCAGAAGGACCAGGTTCGGTTCCGGGCTGTGCACTGCAAAGATCACGAGCGTCTGGTCGGCGTTGGCGATCTCGGGCCGGATCAGACGGTTCTTCCGCGGCAGCACCTGCGTGATGCTGCCCTCGCTGTCGGTCTCGTCCGTCACAAAGAAGGTCACGTCATCGCCGGGCAGCGGTTTTACGCCGTCCTTCCGGAACAGGCCGCGGGCCCGGCATTCGAATATACGGCCGTCTCCGCGGTAGACGTAATAGAACCCGCCTACGCCGCGGATGATCTTTCCCTTAAACAGTTCCGGCATCAGCCGCCCGCCTCTTCCGACGAGCCTTCCTGCTCTCCGGTATCGGGCTCGGGCGTGGTCTGCTCAGGCGTGGGTTCCGGCGTGGTCTCCGGCGGCGCTTCCGTCGTCTCCGGTCCCAGGCTCAGAACGATATTGACCTTGGAGCCCTGGTCGATCGTGGTGCCCGGCGCGGGATCCTGCGAGATCACGCGGCCCTTGGCCACGGTATCGGAATAGGTCTCCTCCACCTGTCCCAGTTCCAGGCCGCGCTCCTTCAGGATGTTGCTGGCGCCGCCCCTGGTCTTTCCTCTCAGGTCCGGCACCTCAGCCACCGGCGTGGGTTCGGGTCCCAGGCCGATCAGGATGTCTACCTTGGTGCCGAGCTTCACCTTCTTGCCGCTGTCGATGGTCTGTGAGAGCACGCGGTCCTTCTCGGCCTCCGTG
>CACZPX010000111.1 GCA_902783095.1 uncultured Lachnospiraceae bacterium | reverse complement strand
GCCTTCTTTTCGCTGCGTTCCTCTTTGGTGAGTTCCGCCTTGTGAGCGGCCAGCCAGGCGGATTGACGCGCCGTCATCTTCTGCAGGCCAAGGGCCCCGAAATGGACGGTCAGCGCGGTCGACAGGATAAAAAAGCAGCCGAACAGGCCGGCAAACGCATAGAAGATCATGCTGGCGCACAGCAGCACCATCCACTGCAGACGCTTCGGCACCAGATAATAGACTGCGAACAGCAGCACAAAAAAGGCCAGAAACCGCAGCGACACAAACGACATATCAGTCCTCTTCCCGGATCTGGCAGATCATGTTCCACATGGCTGCGGCGCTGTTGAAGTTCTCGTTGCGCATCCACTTGGGGCCGATCTCGATGTCGAAGATGTCCTCGATCTCATCGATCAGGTTCAGGATGCTCAGAGAATCATACACGCGGCCGTCGATCAGGTTGTCGACCGTGTCGTAATCAAGGTCCGGGTTGATATCGTTTAACAGTTCCAGGAGTTGTTCCATTTAACACCTCATCCGTCAGCCTTGCGGCTGACACCTTCCCCTCAAGGGGAAGGCAAGTTCCTCATCCGTCACGGCTTTGCCGTGACACCTTCTATTACAGTTCCGCTTTCAGTTTCTGGCGGTCTACCTTCCCGTTGGCGCCAAGCGGCAGCGCTTCCGTCACGTTCACGCGGCCGGGCAGCATGTAATACGGCAGTTTGGCGCGCAGCATCTCGGTGATCTCCCGCCCGGACAGGGCCGCTTCGCCGCTCAGCTCGCAGAACAGCACGATGCGCAGCTTCTTTTCGTCGTACAGGCAGCAGCAGCGCGCGACGCCGGGCAGTGCCGTCGCGGCAGTCTCGATCTCGCCGGCCTCGATGCGGTAGCCCAGGTGTTTGAACTGGGAGTCCGCGCGCGACACGAAGCGCAGCGCGCCCGTCCCGTCTATCCGGGCCAGGTCTCCGGTCCGGAAGGTCCGCGCGGGGCCGTCCCCCAGGTCCATCTGCGTAAAGGACGACGCCGTCCGCTCCGGATCGCGGTAGTATTCCAGCGCCAGCGCGGGGCTCTGCAGATACAGTTCGCCCGCCGCGCCGGGCTCCGTTACCGCCGCGCCGTCCTTTACCAGATACAGGCGGCAGTTGTCAAGCGCCGTGCCGAGCGGCAGCGTCTCGTCGTCCGCAAAGGTCTGTGTCACCTCGTAGGCGCAGCAGACGCCCGCAAGCTCCGTAGCGCCGTACAGGTTCACAAAGCGCACGTTTGGCAGGGCGGCGCGCCAGCGGTTCAGGTGCTTTACCGGCATGGTCTCGCCCACAAAGAGCACCATGCGCAGCGTCTGCGGCTTTGTCAGCTCCAGCACCCGCAGTTTGGAGACAATGGCCAGCACCGTGGGCACCCACTGGGCTACGGTCACTCTTCTCTCGTTTAAATAGTCGATCAGGTCCGCCGGCACCGCAAAGAGTTCCGACGGCAAAATCTGCAGCGTGGCCCCCACGGCCAGCATCAGATACAGGTCCTTGGCGGAGGCGTCAAAGGAAAACGGCGTCTGATTGCCGATCACGTCGTCCGCACAAAAGTCAAACCGCGCTGTATAGGCGGCCAGAAAACTCATCACGCTGCCGCGGCTCTTTAAGACGCCCTTGGGCTTTCCGGTGGAGCCGGACGTGTAGATCAGATAGAGCGGACGCTCGTCCGCAAATTCCGGCAAAGCAGGCAGGCTGCCCGCACAAGGCGCGCCGTTTTGCTCCGCTTCGTTTCTCGGCTCTCCCTCCTGCGCCGCACGTTCCAACGCCAGCCTTACGGTCCCGGCGGGATCCAGAAAAGCGCCCGCATAGCCCGCCGCGCGCAGGCTGTCCGCGGCCTCTCCCGCGCCGAAGATCTGCGTCAGCCCGGCGTCCTGCGCCTGCGCCAGCAGTTTTTCCGCTGGGAGTTCCGGATTGAGCGGCACATAAAAACCGCCGGACACCGCCACGGCAAGCAGCAGCACCGGCGTTTCGGCGCTGCGGTCCGTCAGCACGCCCACCGGAAAGGGTTTCCCGTCCGGATGGGCCGCCGCAAGATCCGCGCCGATCACTCGCACCGCCTCGTAAAGCTGCCGGAACGTATAGGAGCCCAGGCGGTCCGCAACCGCCGTCTTCTCCGGATATTGTTCTGCCGCCCTGCAAATCAGCTGTGCGATGGTCATGTTGTATACGTCCGGCGGGACTTCCCGCCGTCTCCCGGGTTTATTTGTCTTCTTTGATCTCGGTGAACGCGGCGTCTTTGGCCGTGTTCTTTTCCAGCAGTTCTCCCTTTAACTTCTTTTCTTCTTCCAGGTTCTTCTGCCGGATCTCGTCGGCCTGCTTTCTGTCCGCCAGCCGCGCCTCTTCCTTCTTCTTTTCCAGGGCCTTTTCTTCCTCGCTCGGCTCGCTCTCCGCCTCGGACTCGCGGAACTTCTCCACCAGGTCCACAGCCTTGCGCAGGCGGAAGCTCAAAAACGCGGAGGCCATGTACATCAGGCACAGTCCCAGAAAGATCACGTTGTAGATGTCCGGGACGAGCGTGCCCCACCAGGTCTCGATCTTAATGATCATGCCGACCACGGTCCCCACAAAGGAGATGCCCACCAAAATGAAGCAGGCGCCCGCGCCGACCATCAGCTTAAAGCCCAGGGAGTCGGCGTCCGTGCGGATGAACGGCTCCTTTTTGGCGATCAGCACGTAGGCGGCCTTGCCCACCATCAGGATGCCAAAGGCGCTCGCCACGTAGGGGATGACGATGTAGGGCACCGTCAGCGCAGAGATCTTGATGGCCAGCGCGGCAAACCAGCACACGAGCATCACGACCGCGTAGGCGATCAGCAGGGGCTTGGCCCGCAGGGCGCGCTCGCGGTTCTGGAAATAGAAGTAGTTGCCCACGTAGTCCAGGATGACGGTGCGTTTGCCCTTTTCATTGGTAACTTCCGCAAAGCGGTAGTCTTTGAATCGTTTGTCAAACAGTGCCATGGTTTAATAAGCCTTTCCCCAATAGACCAGCTGCTTGGCGGGTTTGCCGCAGCAGACACACTTTCCGTCGATCGTCTCCTGCTTAAACGGGATGCAACGGGAGGTCACGCCCAGATCATCCTTGATCTTCAGCTCGCAGGCCTGGTCGCCGCACCACATGGCGCGGATAAAGCCGGGTTTGTTGGCCGCCACGTCCTTCAATTCCTCATAG
>CACZPX010000110.1 GCA_902783095.1 uncultured Lachnospiraceae bacterium | reverse complement strand
TTTTCCACATTCTGGCGGGTCAGCGCCAGCAGATTGGGGCGGTCCTTGGACGCAGCCGCCGCTGCCCAGGCCGCCGCGGTCTCGGTGGTGTCGGCGGGGCGCCACACATTGATGTCCGGCATGGCGCGGTACATGGCCAGCTGCTCGATGGGCTGATGCGTGGGGCCGTCCTCGCCCACGCCGATGCTGTCGTGCGTGAGCACGTAGGTGACGGGCAGCTTCATCAGCGCGGCCAGGCGGGCCATGGGCTTGATGTAGTCGCTGAAGACAAAGAAGGTGGCCGCAAACGGACGGACGCCGCCGTGCAGGGCCAGGCCGTTGGAGATGGCCGCCATAGCGATCTCACGCACGCCAAAGTGCACGTTCCGGCCGGTGTAGTCCTGTGCGGAGAACTCGCCCGCGTCCTTTAACACGGTCTTGTTGGACGGCGCCAGATCGGCGGAGCCGCCGAACATAGCCGGGATCACGTCCTTTAAAACGTTCATGAAACGGCCGGACGTGGCGCGGGTCGCCTCCGGCTTTTCAACGGCGGTATGCTGCGCCAGCACCGCCTGCAGTTCCGCCTCCGTGGGCTGCGCAAACATGGCGTCCCACTTTTCCTTCATCTCCGGATAGGCCTTGCAGTAAGCTGCGAACAGGTCGTTCCAGGCAGCCTGCGCGGTCCTTCCCCTGCCGGCAAAGCCCTTTACGTAGTTGTACACCTCGTCCGGTACGGTAAAGGCCTCTTCGCAGGGCCAGCCGAGCGTCTCGCGCAGGGCCTTCACGTTGTCCGCGCCCAGCGGTTCGCCGTGTGCGGAGGCCTTGCCCTGCTTGGCCGGGCAGCCGTAGCCGATCTCGGTGTGCACGGTGATGAAGGACGGGCGGGTGGTATCCGCCTTGGCTTCGTCAATGGCCGCGCCGATGGCCGCCAGGTCGTTGCCGTCCTTCACGTCCAGGGTCTGGAAACCGAAGGCGCGCATGCGGGCCGCCACGTCCTCGGTAAAGGCCAGGTCCGTGCTGCCCTCGATGGAGATGCGGTTGGAATCGTATAACACGATGAGTTTGTGGAGTTTCAGGGTGCCTGCCAGGGAGAATGCCTCCGAAGAGATGCCCTCCATCATGCAGCCGTCGCCGCCCAGGGCGAAGGTGTAGTGGTCCACCACGGGATAGCCTTCTTTATTAAATAAGGCTGCCAGATGGGCCTCTGCCATGGCCATGCCGACCGCCATGCCCATGCCGGCGCCGAGCGGGCCGGTGGAGGCGTCCACGCCGGGCGTCACACCGTATTCGGGATGGCCGGGGGTGATGCTGTCCATCTGTCTGAACTGCTTCATGTCCTCCATGGTCACGCCGTATCCGAACAGGTGCAGCAGGCTGTACAACAGCGCGGACCCGTGGCCGCCTGACAGGATAAAACGGTCCCTGTTCAACCAGGTCGGATCCTCCGGATTGTGTTTCATTCTTCTCGCCCAAAGCTCGAATGCCATCGGGGCGGCGCCAAGCGGCAGGCCGGGGTGTCCGGACTTTGCCTTTTCGATCGCATCCGCGGAAAGTACTCGTATGGCACTGACTGCCATATTGTCCATCTGATTCATCTTCTCTCCTCCGAAAAATCCGTTTTTTTGGTTCTTTGGTGATTATACACGATACAGAAGATAAAGCGCAATTTCATAAACAAACAGAACTGTAGATTTTCATATCTTTTCGGCAAAAGTTCTAACCTGTTTCTTCCCTGATGATTAAATCTTTATAAAACCGTTTTCCGCACCTTTATAACTGTTTCTTACAAGTGTATAATGACTTTTCAGCGGAGGGACGGAAATGCTGCATTTTATCGTGAATCCCAGTTCCAAGACAGGAAAAGGAAAAAAAGTCTGGAAGGACCTGCTTCCCATTGTGAAGCGCTCTTCCATTGAATATGACGTGCATATGACCGAGGCGCGCGGACACGGCGCGCAGATCGCGGCCCAGCTGGCGAAACAGCAAAACGAAGTGGACGCCTACGTGGCCGTGGGCGGCGACGGCACCTTAAACGAGGTCCTCACCGGCCTTGTGCGGGCCCGCGCCAGACAGCCGATCATCGGTTTCATCCCCACCGGCTCTGGCAACGACTTTGCGCGGAACATGGATATTTCCGGCGTTCCGGCCGACGCTCTGCGCGACGTGCTGCACGCGCGCCGCATGGCGGAGACCGATACCGGTCTGCTGCAGGTGGGCGGGCAGGACCGCCCCTTCCTGGTGAGCGGGGGCATCGGCTACGACGCGGACGTCTGCGACCTCATCTCCAGGAGCACCTCCAAGACCTTTTTCAACCGGCTGCACTTAAGCAGCCTGGCCTATACCTGGCTCGGTCTCAAGCAGGCCGCGCGCTACCAGAAGGCAAACGGCACCATCACCTTTGACGGCGGCGTCTCGCTGGATCTCAAAAACGTCGCCTTCATCTCGTTCCACAACGTCAGGACCGAGGGCGGCGGCTGGCCCTTTGCGCCGGATGCCCGTCCGGACGACGGCGTGCTGGACGTCTGCATCGTCACCACGTCCTCCCGCCTTAAGTTCGCCGCGGCGCTGATCGCCTCCAGGCTGGGCGGCCGGCACCGCAATCACGCTGCCGTGCACATCATCAAGACCCGCAGCGCGCACCTAAAGTTAGACAAAAAACTCACCGTCCATACAGACGGTGAGGTGCTTGGTTCTTTTGACGAGCTGACGGTCACATGTATTCCGGCGTCCGTGCGTCTGATGACGAAATAGCGGCGGGCTCGCGGGTGTAATACACCAGCGCAAAACCGCCCAGCGCCAGAAACGCGCCGATGACGATGAACAGATAGTGCCCGGCGCTCCACTCTTCCACGTTTTCCAGCAGGGGCGTCTCCGTGAGCAGGATGGACGTGATATTGCCCGCGCAGTGCGCCAGGAGGGGCGCCCACACGGTGCGGAACTTGACGCAGATATACGCCAGGCCCAGGCCGAACACAAAGGCGTAGATAAACTGCAGCATATTGCCGTGGAACGCGCCGAAGATCAGCGCGGAGATCACGGCTGCCGGCACCGGCCGCATGTAGTCGCACAGGCGCTTTAAGATCACGCCGCGGAACAGCAGCTCTTCCAAAACCGGCCCAACCAGCCCAACCACCAGCAGTTCAAACCAGATGCCGCCCTGATACAGCAGGTCGGCGATCATCTCCGTATCCTCGCTGAACGTCTGCGTAAGCCCGCTGATATCCAGCAGGTTGTTCTCCGTGATGCACATGCCGATGCCCAGCACCGCAAAGCCCAGAAACGCGGCCAGAGAGGGCTTTTCATAGCGCACGTACCGGCCCAGGCGCAGGTCCCGTTTCCTGTCCTGCACCATGAAAAGGATCATAAAGGGGATGGCTGCCGCGTCGCACACGAGCGTGATCAGCAGCGTTTTGGAAAGGACGAGCTCCGTCAGCACTTCCGTCATGTTCTCCAGGGAGTTCTGCGGCAGCGAAGACATGTAGCGTCCCATTAAAAAAATGCCGATGGCCATGCCCACCACGACGCTCGCGCCGAGGTAGACGAGCAGCGGATAGGATATCCGCCAGACCTTTTTTCCGAAGGATTCCTGCGGCGGCTGCGGGCTGCCGTACTGAGGGGTCTCAGGATACGCCATGGCTCAGCCTCCTGCCGGCGTGGTCTCCGGCTGGGTGTCCGGCGTGGGCGCGGGCTGCGCCGTTCCGACGATCACCTTGCCCGGCGAAGAATTGTAGGTGTCATAGTGGACGGTCTCGCGGCTCACCTGCTCGCCGTCGATATAGACGATCTTGTCCATGTGCGAGCGGATGAACGGATGGCCGGACGAAGTCTTTTTGGTATAGCCCACCGGGAAATCCGCGCTGTAGGTGATGACGTCTTCCGGATACTTCTCCTCGTCCACCACCGACACGTATTTGACGGTGCGGTTGGCCGGCCGCGTCTCGCAGCCGTATACGTTAAAGGTGCACTCGCGGTTTCTGGACCAGCCCTCGATATAGATGGGATAGTCCGTATTGTTGGTAAAGCGCATGTCCTTGGTGCCCCAGGAGATGGCGGCGTCTAAGGACGGGTCCAGATAGCGGACCGACATGGAGTGGTTGTGGCGCTCGTCGATCTGGATCTCGGCCTTCATCAGCGCGTTGTACAGCGTGGAGGATACCTGGCAGATGCCGCCGCCCCAGGTGTCGACGGACTGGCCGTCCACGTACTGGCTTGCCATCAGATAGCCGTTCTCCTGCGTGCGCTCTTCCATCAGCAGGCTCGCGGAAGCGGACTCGCCGGGCATTAAGAGCAGCCCGTTGATGTTGCTCGCGCCAAGCGCGACGTTGTGCGCGCGGTTGTCCGTGCCGTTTACGTAGGTGGAGCAGGTCCCCAGAAGGTCTTTGACGTTCTTGAGCATCTCATAGGAGACCTTCTGTTCCACCGTATCCGTTACGGCGGTCGCCGTGGCGCGCTCCGGGAACTCCGCCAGGGCCGCCGTGATCTCCAGATAGGTCTTGTCCTCTTCCAGGCGCACGCCCTTCTGGCCGGGCGTCACGATAAAGCGCCCGTCCTCTCTGGTGAGCGTGGCGTCGACCGGCTCCCGCCGGACGCTCTCGCCGATCTCCCGGATAAAGGAGCGCAGGGCGCCGCGGTCCAGCCGGTCCGAACCGTACAGGTCCATCGCGCCGGCGTGCATGTCGGACAGGGCCTTGTACTTTTTAATGGTCCTGCCGGTGGACTGGCCCATCAGCATGGCGGAGTCCAGCTCCTCTTCAAATTCCCAGGAAAAGCCCAGTTCCTGATAGGAACGGGAAAACATGCTGGAACCGGCGTGCACGATCAGTACGCCGTCCGAGATATCCCGATAGTAATCGTTTAAAAGCGCTTCCGCCTCTTCCCTGGTCTTGCCGCTCATGTCGATCCCGCTGATGGAGATCCCCTGCTCGATGAGCACCGTCTCCGGCGCGGTGTCCGTGCGGCTGTTGAAGTCGACCGGCGTATCCCGCTGGATCGTATAAGCCTCCGGCGCGAGCGTGACCACGCCCACGACGAGTGCAAGACACACAATGATACGAATGACTGTTTTCATGATACGTTGTCCTCTGCAAAACGGGATGCCCCCCGACATCCCCGTATTTCTATAGTATTTACTGCTTCTCCGTGCTGCCGAAGCCGCCGCTTCGCACGCCGTCGGCCGCATCGTCCGTCGTGATGCCGAAGGGCACGAACACCCCCTGCATAAAGGCCTTTCCCGCGGCAAGCTCCACCGTCCGGCCGGCTCTGCCGTCGTTCGTGAGCTTTGCCATGATGTGCCCCTCGTTGTCCGCGCCGTAGTAATCGCTGTCGATCACGCCCAGGGTATTGTCCATCTGCAGGCGGAACTTAAAACCCAGCCCGCTCTTGGGCACGTTTAACAGGACCCAGCCCGGCGCGATGCGCGCCCGGATGCCGGTCACCACCTTTGCGCTCTCTCCCGGCGCCAGGCGCAGGGGATAGGGCAGGTAGTAGTCGTATCCCGCGGAGCCGGAGGTGGCCCGCAGAGGCAGGCGGATGGCGTTGTACATTGCAAAAAGTGCCGCGTCCGTGACAGGTTCTCCCCCTGCCTCCCGGTAATCCGCGGCAAAGCGTTCATAGCTCACTTTTTCAAATTCGGCGATGCGTTCCATCCCATTTCCTCGCTTTTCATCCTAACAGAAAAAGCACGGGTAAACAAGGTCAATCTTGTGTTTAAATCGTGAATTTTGTTTGGATTCACAGCGTTTTGTGTGTATAATGAAATTGCTGAAACGTTCAGCGGGACCGCGCCGTTTCCGGGCCCGGTCCGATCAAGCCAAAAAGGAGAACTGCCATGTACAAAGTAGACTTAAACAGCGACCTTGGCGAGAGCTTCGGCAGCTTTAAAGTGGGCTGCGACGAAGAGGTCACCAGGTACGTGTCTTCCGTAAATATTGCCTGCGGCTATCACGGCGGCGACCCCATCGTGATGGGCAAGACCCTGGATCTCGTAAAGCAGAACGGCATCGCAGCCGGCGCGCATCCCTCCTATCCGGATCTGATGGGTTTCGGACGCCGCAACATGGACTGCACTCCGGCCGAGATCAATGCCTACGTCACCTACCAGCTGGGCGCGCTGTACGCCTTTGCCAAGCAGCGCGGGCTCTCCCTGCAGCACGTCAAGCCGCACGGCAACCTCTACAACACCATCGCGGTGGACGAGGTGCGCGCCATGGCCGTCGCGGAGGCCATCGCGGACTTTGATCCGTCCATCATCCTGCTGGGTCTGGCCGGCAGCAAGACGCTGGAAGCCGGCAGAAAATGCGGCTTAAAAGTCGCCAGCGAAGTCTTTGCGGACCGCGCCTACAACGAGGACGGCACCCTGGTCTCCCGCAAGCTGCCCGGCTCCATGGTCCACGATCCGGAAGTGGCCATCGCCCGCACGATCAAGATGGTCAGGGAGGGCGTGGTCGTGACCCTTTCCGGCAAGACCATTCCCATCATGGCCGACTCCGTCTGCGTGCACGGGGACAATCCCAGCGCCGTGGAATTTGTAAAGAACATGCGCGCAGCCTTTGCCGCGGAAGGGATCGAGGTCCTGCCCATCGCAAAGGTGATCGCATAAGGAGGATCCATGGACGGCGTCAGATTCCTGCCCGCCGGCGACACCGCCGTGGTGGCTGAGTTCGGCAACGAGATCAGCGAAGCGGTCAACCGCCGCGTCGCGGCCTTTGCGGCCCTGCTGGCACAAAGCGGCATCCCGGGCATTCAGGAGACGGTCCCCACCTACCGTTCGCTGATGATCCACTACGACCCTCGCGTGATCCGCTACGGCGCGCTGCTCTCCGCGCTCTCCGCGCTGGAGCTTCCGCCGGAGGACGCCGGCGCCGGCGCCGAAAAGGAGGTGCTGGTGATCCCGGTCCTCTACGGCGGCGAAGCCGGCCCGGATATTTGCAACGTGGCGGAAAAGAACGGCCTGACGGAGGCCGAGGTGATCGCGCTGCACACCGGCACGGATTACCGCGTATACATGCTGGGCTTCATCCCCGGCTTTACCTATCTGGGCGGCATGGACCCGCGCTTGAATACGCCGCGTCTGGCCACCCCGCGCGTAAAGATCCCAGCGGGGTCCGTGGGCATTGCCGGCATGCAGACCGGCGTCTACCCGGTCGAATCGCCCGGCGGCTGGCAGCTGATCGGCCGCACGCCCGTGGCCTTCTACGACGCGCACCGCGCCGACCCCATCCTGCCCAAGGCGGGCTGGTACATCCGCTTTGCCGCCGTGGACGCGGCGGAATACGCGCGGATCGAAGCGGCGGTCGCAGCCGGCACCTACGAGGTGGAGCACCTGACGGTAAAGGAGGCAGCCCATGAGGATTAAGATCATTCAGCCCGGCGTGCTGACCACGGTACAGGACCTGGGCCGCACCGGCTATCAGCAGTTCGGCGTGCCGGTCTCCGGCGTGTGCGACCCCTTTGCCGCAAAGCTGGCCAATATCCTGGCCGGCAACCCGCAGGACGCGGCCGTGCTGGAATGCACCATGATGGGCCCGGTGATCGAGTTTCTGGATCCCGGCGTGTTCGCGGTCTCCGGCGCGGAGGTGACTCCCGTGCTGGACGGCGAGGAACTCCTGGTCAACACCGCCACGCGCGCCGCGCGCGGCCAGCGGCTCTCCTTCCGCGTGCCCAAAGCAGGCTTCCGCTTTGTCATCGCCTTTGCCGGCGGCATCAACGTACCGCAGCTGATGGGCAGCCGCGCCACCTTTATGAAGACCAGAGAGGGCGGCTTTTGCGGCCGCAAGCTGCAGGCGGGCGATACACTGGACATCTTTGACGTTCCCCTGCCCGGTCCCGACCTCTCCCGCCACTACGGCGGCAACGGCTTTGCCGCAAAACCGCTGTATGAGATCCGCGTGGTCCCTGGCCCGCAGGACGATCACTTTACGGAGGCCGGCCTGCACACCTTCCTGAACGAGGTCTACACCGTCACCGCCTCTTCCGACCGCATGGGCATGCGCCTGGACGGCCCGGCCATCGAGGCAACGGACGGCTACGACATCATCTCGGACGGCATCAGCATGGGCGCGGTCCAGGTGGCGAGCGGCAAGCCCATCATCCTGCTGGCGGACCGCCAGACCACGGGCGGCTACACCAAGATCGCCAACGTGATCACCGCGGACTTTAAGATCCTGGCCCAGCTGAAAGCCGGCGACAGACTGCGCTTTACCGCGGTCTCCATGGAAGAGGCGCAGGACGCCTTCTGCCGCGAGGCCGACGCGCTGGACGGCTTTGCCAGATGGCTCTCGCTTTAAGCGCCGCCATCCCTATCACTGTATTGAAAGCTTCAAAAATAAAAAACCGGAGGTAACAGATTTGGAGATCACAAAAGACATCCGTTATGTAGGCGTCGACGACCATCAGGTCGACCTGTTTGAGGGGCAGTACGTCGTTCCGCTGGGAATGGCTTACAACTCCTATGTGATCCTGGACGAAAAGGTGGCCGTGATGGACACCGTCGAGGCGCATTTCACGCACGAGTGGCTGGACAATATCACAAACGTGCTGGACGGCCGCATGCCCGACTATCTGGTGGTGCAGCACATGGAGCCCGACCACTCGTCCAACATCAACGCGTTCATGAAGACCTTCCCGCAGGCGCAGATCGTCTCTTCCGTCAAGGCCTTTGCCATGATGAAGCAGTTCTATGGCAACGACTTTGAGGACCGCCGCGTGGTGGTCAAGGAGGGCGACCAGCTGGTGCTGGGCAGCCACGTGCTGAACTTTGTAGCCGCGCCCATGGTGCACTGGCCAGAGGTCATCGTGACCTATGATTCCACCGACAAGGTCCTCTTCTCCGCGGACGGCTTCGGCAAGTTCGGCGCCAACGACGTGGAAGATCCCGAGGGCTGGGACTGCGAGGCCAGACGCTACTACTTCGGCATCGTCGGCAAGTACGGCGTCCAGGTGCAGAACCTGTTAAAGAAGGCGGCCGGTCTGGACATCCGGACCATCTGCCCGCTGCACGGCCCGGTGCTGTCCGGGGATCTCTCCCACTACTTAAAGCAGTACGACACCTGGTCTTCCTACGCGGCCGAGGACGAGGGCATCTTCATCGCCTACACGTCCGTGTACGGCAACACCAAAAAGGCCGTGGAAAAGCTGGCCGAACTGCTGAAGGCCAAGGGCTGCCCCAAGGTCTCCGTGGCCGATCTGGCGCGCGACGACATGCCGGAGGCCGTGGAAGACGCGTTCCGCTACAACAAGCTAGTGCTGGCTTCCACCACCTACAACGCGGACGTGTTCCCGTTCATGCGCACCTTTATCGAGCACCTGACCGAGCGCGCCTACCAGAACCGTACGGTCGCCTTTGTGGAAAATGGCAGCTGGGCACCCATGGCGGCCAAGGTGATGAAGGGCCTGTTTGAAGGCAGCAAGAACCTGACCTTTGCGGAAAACGTGGTGCACATCAAGTCCGCTCTGGACGAAAAGAGCGAGGCGGAGCTGGAGGCTCTTGCCGACGAGCTGTGCGCGGGCTATGAGGCGCTGGCCAAACCCGTCAAGGAGACGGATATGAAGGCGCTCTTCAACATCGGCTACGGCCTGTACGTGGTCACCACCAACGATGGCAAAAAGGACAACGGCCTGATCGTGAACACGGTCTCCCAGATCGCCGACAACCCCACCCGCATCGCGGTGGGCATCAACAAGGCCAACTATTCCCACCACATCGTGCAGCAGACCGGCAAACTGAACGTCAACTGCCTGAGCGTGGAGGCGCCGTTCTCCGTGTTCAAGCAGTACGGCTTCCAGAGCGGCCGCACCGCGGACAAGTTCGCCGGCATGGAGGTGACGCGCTCCGAAAACGGCCTGATCGTCCTGCCGCGCTACATCAACGCCTACATGTCCTTAAAGGTGGAAAAATACCTGGATATGGAGAGCCACGGCTACTTCATCTGCAGCATCGAGGAGGCCAAGGTCATCAGCAAGGCCGAGACCATGACCTACACCTACTACCAGAAGAACGTGAAACCCAAGCCCCAGACCGAAGGCAAGAAGGGTTATGTCTGCAAGATCTGCGGCTACATCTACGAAGGCGACGTACTGCCGGACGACTTCATCTGCCCGCTCTGCAAGCACGGCGCCGCGGACTTTGAGCCTATCAAGTAAGCCGAAGCCCGGGTTCGTTCATGCCTGCATGAAAAGGACCCCGGGCTTCCGGATCACGCCCCCCTCATGAGCAAGAAGCGGTATGCCGCGGATTGCGAATGAGGGGAGCATTGCGGGAGTGCGAAGCACGCAGCAATGCGTGGACAGGCTCAGGCCTATACCACGCCCCTCTCAAACAAAAAAACTGATATGAACACAGACCTTACATTTTCCGAAGCCTTCGCCAATGCGCGGGGGCATTTCAAAACCATCACGGAGCACCGCAATCTGGTGATGCGGTACTGCTTTCGCTGCGGACTGTACCGTCAGGGACTGCTCCACGATCTCTCCAAGTACACCCCCTCGGAGTTTTACGCCGGCGTCCTCTACTACCAGGGCGACCGCAGTCCCAACGACATCGACCGGCGCAAAAACGGTTTTTCCGCGGCGTGGATGCACCATAAGGGGCGCAACAAGCATCACTATGAGTACTGGAACGACTACATCCTGCCGGAATTCGGCGGGCACGGCGTCGGTCCCGTGGCCATGCCCCGCCGCTACGTGGCGGAGATGTTCTGCGACCGCCTGGCCGCCTGCCACATCTACAACAAGGGGCATTACAGCGACGACATGGCCTTAAACTACTTCACCCGCGCCAAGGACCGCACCGACATGCACCCCGACACCAAGCGCGATCTGGAATTCCTGCTCCGCTACAGTGCCCGCTACGGCGAGGAGAAGGCACTGCAGTATATCCGGAAGATCTACTTAAAGTCCGGAATCCCGGCGGAAAAGGAAAGCAATGAAGAAAAATAAGTCCTTTGTGCGGTTCATCGTCGTGCTGACCGTGTACGGCCTGGCTGCCTGGGCACGCTGGTGACCGTGATCTTTGTGCTGCGGTATAAGGCAAGGGGAAAGCACGCCGCAGAATGATCGTTTCGCCCATCCCGGCGTGCTGCCGGGCCTGCTGCACAAAAAAACCTGCCGTTTCGGCAGGTTTTTGAATGATACGGATCCTGTATGCGGTTTTGTCCGCTCACTCGTCCTGGATAATGATGGCCCTGTGCGGCACCGGTACGGAAAAGACGATCTGCGTTTCCGTGTGGCCGTATTTCTGGAGCTGTCCGATGAATACGTCCAGATCCGAAGTGGACGGGAAGCTGACCTTCATCAGCATGGTGTAGTTGCCGGAAACGGTGCTGCACTCCGTGACGTTCGGGACGTCCTGGATATAGGTGATGAACCCGGCCTTCTGCTTGGGATTCATTTCCAGGTTCACGTAAGCCGTGATGTGATAGCCCATGCGGTCCGGGCTGATGTCCGCGTGATAGCCGGCGATGATGCCGTCCTCTTCCAGTTTTTCTATCCGCGACGCGACTGCAGGAGAAGAAAGATATACCTTTTCCGAGAGCTGCTTTAAGGAATATCTCGCGTTTTCCTGCAGAAGCTTTAACAGTTTTCTGTCGATCTTATCCATGCTGTGACGTTCAGCCATGTAGAATACCTCACCTTTATCCTTTTTGTGCGTTATTTTGGGCCAATCTGTGCCGCTATTGATCTATAATCCGCCGTTTGTTGATTTCATGATGTTCTTGCATCATTTTAAGTATGTAGGTATTCTATCACTTTAAATAATAAAGCACAAGAGGATTTTCACAAAAAAATCATAAGGTGCGGCTTTTCACTTTACAGTATAGTCGCGCGCGCCGAAAATCGCGGTCCCGACGCGCACCAGGGTGGCGCCTTCCTCTACAGCGACTTCAAAATCCCCGGTCATTCCCATGGAAAGCTCCGTAAGCGGCGCGTTCGGCAGGGCCAGCGCCTGCAGACGTCCGCGCAGCTGCGCCATCCGCTTAAAGTGCTGCCGGTTCTCCTCCGGGTCGTCCACAAACGGCGCGATGCACATCAGCCCGCGCACGCACAGGTGCGGCAGCGCCGCCGCGGCTTTCACCAGTTCCTCCGCCGCATCCTCCGGGACGCCGCTCTTGGAGGCCTCCTGCCCGATGTTGATCTCGATCAGGATATCCACGCACGCGATCCCCCGCTTTTCCGCCTCTTTGCTGAGCGCCTGCGCCAGATGCACCGAATCCACCGAATGGATCAGCGCAGCGCGTCCGATCACCTGCTTTACCTTGTTGGTCTGCAGATGTCCGATAAAGTGCCACCGCACAGGCTTTGCCGCCGTATCCGCGGCCTGTTCGTCCGCCTTGGATGCGAGCTCCTGCACGTAGTTCTCGCCGAAATCCTGCACGCCGTGTGCCGCAAGTTCCCGTATCATCGCAAACGGCTTGGTCTTGCTCACGGCGACCACGGTCACGTCCTCCGGCCTTCTGCCGGCACGCAGGCAGGCCGCCGCGACCCGCCGTTTTACGTTTTCATAATTGACGATCAGTTCCTGTTCTTCCATCGCTTATCTCCACAGTTGCGCAAACTGCGCAAATTCTCTATATCTTATACCAAAGCCCCGTCTGCGGGGGATCGCCGCATTCCTTTGGGGCCGCGTCCCGCAATGATCGTGTGCTCCCCCAAACACCGCCAGACGCTCTTACAGCAGATCCAGGAAATAGACCAGCGCCAGCAGGTCCGCGCAGCCGCCCGGGCTTACGTTGTGCGCGATAAACCGGTCGTCCAGCGCCTCCACCGTCTCGATAGTCCACCCTTTCGCAAGCAGCGCCGCCGTCTCCTCCCGCAGTTCCTGCGCCAGCCTTCTGCCGCCGCGGGCGATCATATTGGAGTCCTCTACGCTGGCGATCAGCGCCAGCAGCGCGCCTACCCCTGCGTCGTTGACCGTCTTTCGGACCGCCTGTTCACGCCGGTAGGCGGGCAGGCCCACCGCCGACACGGAGCGGAAGCCGGAGGCCGCCTCCCCGCGGATCCCGGCCAGTCCAAACCGCGCGTACTGGCTCTTTCCGTGGGTCAGGTCCTCCGACAGCTGCAGGAAATCCGCCATGGCGGGGGCAGCGATCTCACCGGCCGTCTTCAAAACCTTCTGCAGAGAGACTGCCTTCCCGCCGCCACACAATGCGGCCGCTTCACACACTGTCTCTGCCGTGTCCTCCGGGCAGGCTGCCTCCGCCGGCTGCGGCGTCAGCGTGACGTCATCGCACAGACCGTTCGTTTTGCTGTAACCGCAGTACCCGAGCGCGCCGCACAGGATCCCCAGCGAAAAGATCATACCCTTGTGCGTATTAACGCCGCCCGTCGCCTCGAACATGTCCTGTTCGGCCTCCAGTCCCAACGGCCGCAGGTGCTTCAGGATATTGGACGGAAGTTCGTTTTTATGGGCTGCGCCGCTCGCCCAGCAGGCGCCGAAATAGTCCGCTATCGCCCGCGCGCTCTTTACGAACAGGGCTGCGTCCATGTCCTTGTGCGCGCCGTTGTTCCGGTAGTCCACCAGACCAGGCTTTGGCGTGGTCAGCACCTCGCGCACCAGCGCCGTCTCTGCCGCCGCCGCGATAAAGTCCTTTTCCGAAAGCCCTTCCGCGATC
>CACZPX010000109.1 GCA_902783095.1 uncultured Lachnospiraceae bacterium | reverse complement strand
GCACTCAGTCAGGTCGCAGCCATTCTGGCCGGCCTGTTCTTTTCGCGCCTTGTGCTCTCCTGGTACGGTTCGGCCACCAACGGCCTGTTGAATTCCGTCAACCAGGTGTTTGCCTATTTTATCCTGCTGGAGGCGGGCATCGGCCTGGCCTCGCTGCAGGCGCTCTACCTGCCGGTGTCGAAGGACGACCGCGCGGGCATCTCCGCCATCGTGGAGGCGACCAGACGCTACTATAACCGCACTGGCCTGCTGTATCTCGCCGGCATCGCGGTGTTTGCGGCCGTCTATTCGCTCTGGATCGGCGGTACCTACGCCGAAGAGGGCATCGCGCCGCTCACCATGGCCGGCGTGATCGTGATCACGGGTCTGGGAAACGTCATCAATTTCCTGTATCAGGGCAAGTACAAGATCCTGATGCAGGCGGAGGGCAAAAACTACGTGGTGACGAACGCGCAGACCCTGCTCACCGTGCTGGGCTGCGCGCTGCGCGTGGCGGGGATCCTGTGCGGCCTGGACATCGTGCCGGTGATGGCGCTAGGGTTTGCAGCCAATCTGGTGCAGACCGGCTTTTACGTCTGGTACATCCGCCGGCACTACGGCTGGCTGGACCGCCAGGCGGCGCCGGCAAAGCTGTCCCAGAACCGCTCGGTGTTTTTGCACCAGCTCTCCCAGCTGATCTTCCAGAACACGGACGTGATCATCCTCACGGTATTCTGCGGCCTGCGGGTGGTCAGCGTTTACGCGGTGTACAAGGTGGTGGTGAACGCGGTGGGGACCTTTACCTACCAGTTTTCCGAGAGCCTGCTGTTCATTTTCGGGCAGGACTACGCGACCGACCGGGAGCGCTACCGGGAAGACATCGACCGCTTTGACCAGGCCTATACCATGCTCAGCTTCTGCATGTTCTCCATCGCGTGCATCCTGTACCTGCCCTTTGTGGAACTCTACACGCGGGGCGTGGGGGACATCGGCTATCTGGAAAAGGCGCTGCCGCTGCTCTTTATCGCCATCGAGCTTTTGTCCGGCCTGCGGCGGGCCATGCAGAATACGATCAACGTGGCGGGGCACTTTAAGCAGACGGCGCCGCGCAGCGTCGCGGAGGCGGCCGTCAACCTGGGGCTGACGCTGGCGCTGGTCCCGGCCTTCGGGATCTACGGCGCGCTCATCGGCACCATCGCGGCGCTTCTGTACCGCAGCAACGACATCATCCTGTACGGCAACCGCCGGATCCTGGAGCGCAGCGCGCTGCCGTCCTACAAGCTGTACGCGGTGAACCTGCTGGCCTTCGTGCCGGTCGCCGTCCTAAGCGTGGCGCTGCCGCTGCATTTTTCCGGCTACCTGGAGTTCCTGCTCTGGGGCCTGGGCACCGCGGCGGTCTGCGCGGTGTGGTACCTGGGCGTCAACCTGATGTTTTTCAGGGACAGGGTCAGGGCGGTGCTGGCGCTCATCCGGCACAGGAACTGATACGGAGGAACGGCCGCACAGCGCGGGAGCGCGGGCGCTTTTGCCCCTTCCTTGCCATCGCGCGGCAAATCTGATACAATAAACAAATATGAAAGAAAAGGTCAACGGGTTTTTGCATACGCTGTTCGGCGAACGCACGGCTTTTAAGGCGGTGCTGCTCTTTGTCATGATTTTTTCCACCATCCAGTGGGTACACTATACCTTCTCCTTTGTCTACCGCGGTTTTCTGGTGTGGGGGGTGCTGATCGTCGCCTGGGACCTTTTCCACGGCAAAAAGCTGTGGGAGGGCAAGACGCTGAACCTGCTGATGGCCTTCTGCATGTTCTACGCGGTCACGATCTTCCTCAACCGGGACGTGGAGCCGGTGCGGAACCTGAAATCGCTGGCCTACATGGCGGTCCTGTTCATCACCCTGTACGGCGGCGGCAAGGCGGAGCCGGAGAAGACGAAAAGAGAGCGGAAGATCCTGATCGGCGAGCTGTTCGTCATCTTTCTGCTGCTTGCAGTCGCCTGTCTGGTGCTGTTTTTGCTGGGGATCAAAAAGACCTATACCACGGCGGACGGCGTGATGGGCTATCTGGGCAGTTTCAACGGGAGGATGGCGGGCCTGTTCAACAGCAACACCTGCGGCGCGCTGTTTTCCATCTCCGTGCTGATCGACCTGGGCCTGCTGTTCGGCCACAGGGGGGCCAGGCTCTGGAGAAAGATCCTGTACTGGATCAGTCTGGTGCTGTCGGTCCTGTGCCTGGTGCTGTCCTACTCGCGCACGTCCATCTATGCGCTGGCGGCGGTGCTTGCGATCGCCGTGTTCTGGCTGCTTCCCCGCCGGATCAAGTCGCTGGAGACGGCCAGCTTTAAAACGGTGATGACGGCAAGGGTGACGGCCGCGCTCTGCCTGCTGCTGGTGATGACCGAGGCGGCGGCGCCGATGCATGCCGCGCTCACCAACCTGGAAGGCGTCTTTGCGGAAAAGAAGACGACCAAGAAAAAGACCAAGAAGAAGACGACCAAGAAGAAGACGACAAAGAAGACGACCACGGCCGAGACCACGGAGGCGTCCGGAGAGTCCTCCGTAGCCTCCGAGACGGAAGCGGCCGGAAAAGATACCGCCGGGAAGACCGCGGCGGATAAGAAGACGTCAGCAGCGGATAAGACCACGGCAGCGGATAAGACCACGGCGGCCAAGAAGACCACGGCGGCGGATAAGACCACGGCCGCGGAGACGGAATCCGCCGAGAAGACGCTGGATTCGACCCTCACCGGCCGTCTGTCCATCTGGAAGGCCGCGCTGCAGGCCTACCGGGAGCACGCGCTCTTCGGCATCACGGACGAGGGGATCACCATCCGGGTGGGAGAGATCCTGGACGGCACCGGCTGGGGCGTGCATCTGCAGGGCGGCGGCGCCCACAACGTCTATCTGGAGACGCTGGTCGCCTCCGGAACGGTCGGCGCGCTGTGCATGGCGGTCTTTGCGCTTACGGCGGTCGTGATGATGGCCGTGCGCAGAAAGACCTGGATCGGCACCGGATCGCCGCAGTTTATCGTGCTCCTGCTGCTGATCGCCTTCTTCCTGATCGCGGAATTCATGGAGACGCGGATCCTGTACCGGATGGGCTTCTTTATGGTGTTCTTCTGGACGGCGGCGGGCATGCTCAAAGAAGACGTGATGGGAATAGAGATTGTCAGGGATGTTAAGTCAAAAAAGCGGATTCTATCACAGACTGATCTTTAAGGCGGTCGTTCTGTTCACGCAGATCGCGTGCTGTGCGACCTACGTCCGCGTGATGCTCGCGCCTTATCAGAAGATCTTTTTGGCCTGGGGCCTGCTGCTGGCCGTCCTGGAACTGTTTCGCGGGTTCAAGCCCTGGAAGCAGCGCAGGACGCTGCTGTTCTGTGCATTTCTGCTCGCCTATCTGTGCACCGTCCTGTTTGCCGGCAAGGGCTATCTGACCGCAAACCTTCACTCATTCGCCTACATGATCATGATGTTCCTGGTCTTCTACGCGATAGACGCCGGAGACCCGGTCCGGCGGGCGCGGGAGAACGCGGTGCTGGCCAATACCGTGATCCTTGCGGTGTTTGCGCTGACGGTCACCGGCCTGGTGATCGCGGTGGTCATCAAGAAATGGACCCGCTATAAGATCGGTGACGGGGAGATCGGGCTGCTTGGATTCCGAGGGAAACGTTTCACCGGCGTGGTGAATGCGAATATCGGCGGCGCGCTCTACGCGGTGTGCATCCTGCTGGCCTTCTATCAGATGATCCGTGCGGGCCGCTTCCGGCCGCTGCGGATCACCCTGTACGTCCCCGTGATCCTTATCGAAACGGTCGCGCTGATCCTGTCGTATTCCCGCACGGCCATATACGCCCTGCTCGCCGTAACGGCGTTTGGGATCTTCTGGCAGCTGCCCAACAGGATCGCGCGGTTAAAAAGCAGCAAAACGGCGATTAAGACCGTGGTGCGGATCCTCGCGGCGGTCTGTGTGGCAGGCGGCCTGCTGATGCTGGTCAATCCCGTACGCACGCTGCTCTACGAAGAGATCCGCGCCATGCGCAAATGGTATAAGAGCCTGTCCGTGGTACAGACGGCATCTCTGGATGACGCGGGACTGCGCCTGGCGGCAAAAAATACCGCAGAGACCGAGACGGCCGAGACAGCAGAGACGGCGGAGGAAGATCTGGAAGAAGTGCTGGACGACGCGCTCTCCAGCCGCCTTACCATATGGAAACGCGCCGGCGAGACGTTTCTGGAGCACCCGTTGCTGGGGATCTCCAACGAGGCGGTGGAAGATACGCTCAGCGAAAAGTCCGATTTTCACATCTGGCACGCGCACAGCATCTACGTGACGGTCCTGTTGGCTTCCGGCGCGGCGGGCGCGGTGCTTTTGACGCTCTTTACGTGGGACGGGCTGCGAAACTGCTGGAAAAAACGGATGTTTTTGTGGAAGACGCAGGACACGGTCATTGCAGGGACCGTGGTGCTGACGGCGTTCTTCCTGATCCGGGAACTGACGGAGGCGACGCTTCTGTTCCGCTTCTCCTTCTTTTCCTGCTTTATGTGGCAGCTGCTGGGCACGCTGCGGCAGGCTGTGGAGGCGGCGCCGGGGCAGGAGCCGGGCGGCGGCACTGCCGCGGATTAACGATCGACAGGGGGTAAACGGACCATTGAATAAGGAGCGTACCGCTTTGAAAAAGATCTGGGCCTGGGGCGGCAGCGGGTTCCCCGCGGCCTATCTTGCCTGGGCCTGCCTGGCCTGCGTGGGCTATTTTACCAGATTCACCGTGCTGAAGATCCTGGCTGCCGGCCTGATCCTGTGGGGCGCGTTCTTTGCGATCCGCGCTCTGTGGGAGGCCTGGAAAAACGGCGAGAAGACGGAGCTGATCCTGTTCGCAGCCTTTTTTGCAAGCTACGTGATCAGCGCGGCGGTCAACGCAAAATACGGCGTGAGCGGGAACCTGAAGGCCATGGCCTGGCTGGGCCTGTGCCTGTTCGCGCTCTTTCCGGCGGGCCTGTCGGAACGCAGACGGGGTCAGCGCCTGAAGGGTCGGCCGCTGTACGAGTGGTTCATCATCGTGGTCATGGTCTTTACCAGCGTCATGGCGCTGGTGGGCCTGGTGATGTGGGGCGCGGGTTACAGCGCCTACATGGACAAGGATACGATCCACGGTTTTATGTGGGGCAGACTGTGGGGCGCCTACAACGATCCCAACTACGGGTCGGTGCTCTCCGCGGCGTCCATCTCCTGCGCGCTGGTCTTCCTGTCGCAGGGGAAGGAGCGGCATCCGCACCGCGTGCTGCTGATCGCGCACATCGTTCTGCTGGAACTCTATATCGTAGGGGCATATTCCCGAGGGACGCAGGTGGTGATGATGGTCACGACGGCCGTGTTCTACCTATACTACCTGCTCTGCACCGGAAAGAGCGTCCGGCAGAAGCTGGTCACCGGCCTGCTGCTGGCGCTGCTCATGGCCATGCCGTGGGTGGTCCGCGCCGGTTACAACTGGTACGTGGAGCAGCACAACGCGGAGGTGGAGGCGCAGATCCAGGAGGCCATGGAGGCCGGCCTGGACATCTCGGAGCTGGATATCGACGATCCGCTGGAGGAGATGGAGCGCGGCAGCGTGTTTGAACGCAGCAGCTTTTCCATCCGCTTCGGCATCTGGCAGGACGGCCTGGCGCTCTGGAAGCAGTCGCCGCTGTTTGGGGTGTCCTACCGCAATATCCAGTCGTTTGCAACGGCCAACGGGATCGGCCGGTACGTAAAGCGCGCCATCAACACCATGCACAACATGGTGGTGGACGTAGCCGTAAGCCAGGGCATCTTGGGCCTGGTGCTGCTGGTCGTGACGGCGGTCATGCTCGTAGTGAAGATGCTGCGGGGGTGGCTTGCCTTTGACCGCGCGGAGCGCAGCGAGGCCATGCTGTTTCTGCTCCCGGTGATGACGGTGCTGGGCGGGGCGCTGACCCTGTCCGATATCTTTTACCTGAACACGCCGACGACGGTCGTGTTCTGGTACATGCTGGGCCAGTATATCAGCCTGGCCTGCAAAAAGCTGCCGCGCAGGAAAAAAGCGGCATAAAAATACTGACGTTAAATATATAGAAAGAATTGACTGAGAACCGAAGACGAATGGCAAAGAAAGAAAAAGAACAGGCGGCCGGCAAGACCGGGACCGCAGAAAAGAATAAGGCCGCGAAGGCGGCGGAAAAGACGAAAACCAAAAAGACGGCGGAGAAGCCGAAAAAGCAGGCGGCGCCTAAGAAGGCGGACGCGGAGCCCAAGAAGGCGGCCGCGGCAAAGACGCCCAAAAAGACGGAGCCCAGGGCGGCCGGAAAGAAAGATGCCGAGGCCGCCAGGCAGCCGGAAACCGTAAAAGAGAGCCGGAGCAAGGCGGCGGTCTCAGCCGGAAACGATACGGAAAAGACGGCAAAGAAGGCGGCAAAGACGACGCAGAAGACCGCCAAAAAGAACGAAACGGCGGCGAAAAAGACGCAGGAAGCCGCACCTGAAAAGAAGACCGCGGCGAGGGGCCGCAGAAAAAAGGCAGACACATCTTTGAATAAAACGCCGAAGGTGCGCATCATCCCGCTGGGCGGGCTGGACCGCATCGGCATGAACATCACCGCGATCGAGACGGAGGAGAGCATCGTGGTGGTGGACTGCGGCATCTCCTTCCCGGACGAGACGATGCTCGGCATCGGCAAGATCATTCCGGACGTGACCTGGCTGGCGGAGCACAGGGACAAGCTGAAGGGCTTTGTGATCACGCACGGGCACGAGGACCACATCGGCGCCATCCCCTATGTGATCGGCCAGGTGAACGTGCCCATCTACGGCACCAAACTGACCATCGGCCTGATCGAGCACAAGCTGGAGGAGGCCGGCCTTCTGGAGACCACGCAGCGCGTCGTGGTGCACCGGGGCTCTTCGGTGACGCTCGGCGACGTCACGGTGGAATTCATCCGCACCAACCACAGCATCGCAGGCGCGGCTTCGCTCGCGATCACCACGCCCGCCGGCGTGATCTTCCACACCGGCGACTTTAAGATCGACTATACGCCGCTGTTCGGCGAGGCGATCGAT
>CACZPX010000108.1 GCA_902783095.1 uncultured Lachnospiraceae bacterium | reverse complement strand
CCCGCAAAGAAAGTGATCCATATCGTGGGCCCCATCGTATCCGATAGACTCACAGAAGATCTGGAACAGGATCTGGCGGACTGCTACCGCAGCACGCTGGACCTGTGTGCAAAAAGCGGGATCCAAAGCGTTGCCTTCTGCTGCATCTCCACCGGCGTCTTCCGTTTCCCTAACCAAAAGGCTGCCGAAATCGGGGTGCGGACCGTGACGGACTGGCTGGATCATCATCCCGATACCATGGAAGGAGGTGATCCTCTCTGCACGATATCTGGAATCCCTGGCACGGCTGCGTAAAGTGCAGCGAAGGATGTCAGCATTGCTACATGTATTACCTGGACAGCCTGCGGGAGAAAAACGGCGCGGACATCTACCGCACCAAGGCAGGGTTCCGCTACCCGCTCTCCAAGGACCGGCAGGGCTATTACAAAGTGAAAAGCGGGGAAACGCTGCGCGTCTGCATGACGTCCGACTTTTTTCTGGAGGAAGCGGATCCCTGGCGGGAGGATGCCTGGGACATCATAAGACAGCGCCCGGACGTGAAATTCTTTCTTCTTACGAAGCGGCCGCAGCGGGTGGCGGATCATCTCCCGAAGGACTGGGGCGACGGCTGGGAACACGTGATGTTCAACGTTTCCTGTGAGAACCAGCGCCGTGCCGACGAGCGGATCCCGATCCTGCTGGATCTGCCGTTTAAGCACAAGGGCATCATGTGCGCGCCTTTTATCGGTCCGGTCTCCATCGAAAAATATCTGCCGGAAAACCAGATCGAGCAGGTTCTGTGCGACGGAGAAAACTACGACGGCGCCCGTCCCTGCCATTACGAATGGGTGAAGGCGCTGCACGACGAGTGCAAAAAATACAACGTCACCTTCGTCTTTTGCGGCACCGGCCGGCGCTTTGTCAAAGACGGCAGACTCTATAAGATAGAAGGAAGCGGCCTGCAGAGCGAGCAGGCCTTCCGCTCGGGCCTGAGTTTCCGTGGAAATCCGGCCGCGTTCAAACTCATGGACAGCTGGGGCTATCCGCTGACAGAGGACCAGCTGTACAGACCGTATTTCGGAGAGCGCTGCCAGACCTGCGGCATGAAAATGATCTGCAACGGCTGCTGCCAATGCGGAAAATGCAAAACCGGCGACAGGCCGATAGATTGATTATATGAAATGCTCTGCGGAGCCGGATAGTTTTTGCCAATCCGCAATATACTCCGATCGATTTGATACTGTTCCAATACTGTCCTTTTGACTCATACAAAAAGCAGGAAACCCATCCGCCCAAGCGCGTCCAGGATTTCCTGCTCAATTGTTATTTAAAGCGTATCGGCAGCACCGATCAGGGGGCAGCGCCCCCTACTTCTCATTCACCAGCTTGCCGGTCATATGGTCGATGGTGAGTTCCAGCAGGCAGACTCTGTGGCCGGCCTTTGCGATCTCCTCTTCCACCTCCGCGTCGGAGGGGTAGTACTTCTGCCCCAGTTTGCGCACCAGGCGGATCACCTTTTCGCTGTCTTCCACGATGTGGATGCGGCCGAACACCACCACGCTGCTGATGTTCAGGGCCCAGTCGCCCTCCTTTAAAAAGCCCTTGTCATGTACGGTGTAGCAGACCTTGGGATCGCTTGTGATCGCGTCGATCTTGTGGCCTTCGCCCGCGCCGTGGAAATAGATGTTGCCGCTCTCCTCGTCGTAAAAATGATCCACGGGGATGGCGTAGGGATAGCCGTTCTCGCCGTGCATGGCGAGCACGCCGCGCCACTCCTCCTTTAAAATGCGGATACATTCCTCTTCGGAAAGCTGCTGTTTAAAGCGTCTCATGGGTCTGAACATGATGTTACCTCCGTTCTTCTCTCGTTTCTGGTTGTATGGACCGGATCCTTCGGCTTCGTCCGCTGCGCGGCCTCCGCTCAGGATGACACTATGCTGCTGATCGCTGCGCGGCCTCCGCTCAGGATGACGGCCGCATTTTCTACCGTTTTCCTACAGCGCCTGCTGCGTGGCATCGTCCTGATACTGTCTGGTAAACAGCTGATAGTAGTAGCCGCGCTTTGCCATCAGGTCGGCATGTTTGCCGCTCTCTATGATCTTGCCGTCCAGCACCACCAGTATCACGTCCGCGTCCACCACGGTGGACAGGCGGTGCGCGATCATAAAGGACGTGCGGCCCTTTGTGACCACCTGGATCGCGTCCTGGATGGCCTTTTCCGTGACGGTGTCGATGGAGCTCGTGGCCTCGTCCAGCACCAGGATGGCGGGATCCGTGAGGATGGCGCGCGCAAAGGAAAGCAGCTGCTTTTCGCCGGTGGAGAGCAGGTCGCCGCCCTCGCCCACGTCCGCGGCCAGTCCCTTGACCATGGCCGCCTCCCGCGTGACGTCAGCCGGCATGCTGCTCTTTGCTCCGCTCACTGCACCCGCTGTAGCGTCAGCCGCCTCCCGCTCCAGCAGGGCGCGGCCCAGCCGCTCTATGATGCCGTCCGCGCTTACCAGAGTCAGCGCGGCAATGATCTCCTTATCTGTGGCGTCCGGCTTGCCGTATTTTAAGTTTTCCCGCACGGAGCCGGAAAACAGATGCGGCGTCTGCAGCACGTAGCCGATGTTGGAGTGCAGCCACAGCTGGCTGCGCTCGCGCGCGTCGCGGCCGTCTATCAGCACCTGTCCTTTGGTGGGCTCATAAAAGCGGCACACCAGGTTCACCAGCGTGGACTTGCCGGCGCCGGTCTCTCCCACGATGGCCACGTTGGTGCCCTGCGGCACCTTCAGGTTAAAGTGCTCCAGCACCAGCTCATCGCCGTCCGGGTACTGAAAACTCACGTCTTTGAACTCAATATCGCCGTGCAGCGTCTCAAAGTTCTCCCGTTTGGGGTGGAAGGTGTCGCCGTACTTTTCGATCACCTCGGGCGTATCGGTCACGTCGGACCGGGTATCCAGCACGCGCATCACGCGCTCGATGTTCACCTGCACGTCGATCAGCGCGGAGATGGTGCCGATCACTTCCTGGATGGAGTCCATCATGCCGATCGCGTAGCTCATGAACACGGACAGCGTGCCGATCTCGATCACGGCGTCCATGGTGAGTTTTCCGCCCCGCCACAGCACCAGCGCCAGCGCCAGGTTGGCCATCATGGTGACCGTGGCCAGAAACAGGCCGTTGGTACGGGTGGTGCGCACGGCGGCGCGCTTCATCGCGGCCGTCTCTTTTTCAAAGTCCCGCTGCACCACGTCTTCCACCACCAGTGTCTTGATCTGACGCGCGCCGGTGATGCCCTCGTTGAAATTGCCGGTGATGCGGGAATTGATCTCGCGCACGTTTCGGTGCAGTCGCACCAGCTTCCGCTGGAAGAAGATCACAAACAGCACCGTAAACGGCACCAGCAGGGCCAGCAGGCCGCCCAGTCTGGCGGACAGCATGAACATCGAGACAAAGATGAACAGAATATAGGACAGCGACCACGCAAGCTCCATTAAACGCCAGCTCACAAAGGTGCCGATGCGGTCCGTATCGCTCATGATGCGGGAGTGGATGTAGCCCACGTTGTTGGTGTTGAAGAACGAGAACGACAGCGTCTGCACGTGGTTGAACACGGTGTTCTTCATGTCGCGCCCCACCCACAGCTCCACCTTGCTGCAGACGTAGGTGGAATAGTAATTCATGACGGACTGCACCAGCAATACGCCGATATACAGCAGCACGAATCCAACCAGCGTATCGAGGGTCTTTTCGCCCACGTAGTGGTTCAGGGCGTAGCGGTTGAACAGCGGGAACAGCGCGTCTATGCCGGAGCAGAGCATGCCCATCACCACCATGATGATGATCCTGCCCCTGTACTGCCTGATGTAGGGCCACAGGCGCGGAAAGCCAAGATAGGGCAGGCTGTGATGCTGTTCCGCTTTGTTTTTCTGCCTGTTACGCATCCTGCTCCCCTCCTTTCCGGGTCCCGTCAGCCGGCTGACCGCCGGCCGTTTTTTCCCTGTCCGCCGCGTCTTCCATGCCGCTTGCCTGGATGGCGCAGATCTGCGCGTAGATGCCTCCGGCCGCCCGCAGCTCGTCGTGCGTGCCCTGTTCCGCCACGCAGCCGTCGTTTAAGACTACTATATTATCCGCGTGCATCAGCGTGGTGATGCGGTGCGAGATGATGATCACCGTAGAATCCTTCGATTCCTCCAGCAAGGCCTGGCGGATCTTCGCGTCGGTCTCCGTATCCACCGCGGACAGCGCGTCGTCAAAGACCTTGATGGGCGTTTCGCGGATCACCATCTGCGCGATGGAGGTGCGCTGCTTCTGTCCGCCGGACAACGTCACACCGCGCTCGCCCACCGGCGTCTGATAGCCCTTGGCAAAGCGGTCAGCCGTATCCTCCAGACTGGCGATGCGGCTGGCCTTGCGGATGGACTTCATGTCCGCGCCGGGTTTGGCGATGCCGATGTTCTCCGCCAGCGAGCGGGAAAACAAAAAGGGTTCCTGCAGGGCCAGACCCACGTTTTCACGCAGGTGGTCCTTTGCGATATCGGCGATGTCCACGCCGCCCACGCGGATGTGGCCGCCGTCCTCCGCCAGCGGATAGAGCCCCGCCAGCAGGTACATCAGCGTAGATTTTCCGGAGCCCGTGCCGCCCAGAATGCCCACCGTGGTGCCGCGCTTTACGGTAAAGCTCACGTCCTTTAACACCGGCGCGGCGTCCCCCGGATAGGTGAAGCTTACGTGTTCAAACGTGACGTCTCCGTCCATCGGCGGCCGCTTGGCGTCTTCCGGATCCTGTTCCGTTTGGGAATTCATGATATAGCGCACGCGGTCGATGGACACGCCGGCCTTGCTCATCTCGGAGATCACGCGGCCCAGGCCGCGGACCGGCCAGACCAGCATGGAATTGTAGGACACCACGGCGATGTACTCGCCCGGCGTGATGGTGCCGCGCACGGCCAGCACCGCGCCGACGGCCACCACGGTCAGCACCTGCAGGCCGGAGATCACGTCGCCGATGGACCAGAAAGCCGACAGCAGGCGGGACAGCCGGATCCAGGCGTTGGAATAGACGTCGTTCTGTGCCTCAAAACGCTCGCGCTCGTAGCGTTCACGGCCGAAGGCGCGCACCACGCGCACGCCGGTCAGGTTTTCCTGCGCGATGGAGCTTAACACGCCCTCCTGCTCGTCCACTTCCCGGAAATCGCGGGAGATGTGCGTATGGAAAAACATGGAATAGGTGACGATCACGGGAATGAACAGGCCGGACAAAAGCGCCAGCAGGCCGGAGATCCCGCTCATAAACCACAGGCTCATCACGATCATGATCACGATGCGCATCATGTTGGTGAGCTGTTCGGACAGAAAGCGCTTGATGGTCTCCACGTCGGAGGTGCAGCGCTGGATGATGTCGCCGGTCTGGTTTTCCTGCTGCCAGGCGTAGGGCAGGTGCTCGATGTGCCGGAACAGTCCGTTGCGCACCGATTCCACAAAGGTCTCCGAGCCCTTGCTGTTAAAAAGCCGGAACAGAAAGCGGAAAAAGGCGCCCAAAAGCGCCACGGCCACCACCAGAAGCGCAACGATCCAGAGCTTTGCCGCCAGGCCTGCGGTCCCGCCAAAGCGTTCCACCAGCCCGGTAAAGGCCGCCGGCACCTGCGCGGCGTCCCCGCCGATCACGGCGTCCACCGTGAAGCTGATGATCTTGGGGCGGATCAGGTCAAAAAAGGTCGCCAAAAGGACCGCCCCCAGGCAGACGGCAAAGTATTTTTTGCTCCCGCGCAGAAAATGCAGCAGCATGGAGCGCTTGGTAGGAAATTGCTCTCTCGTCTTCATAAACGGTCTTTGTTTCTCTTCCAACAGATGATATACTGAAGCGGTAGGGGCGGCGTTTTACGCGCTCCCCGTAAAGATAAATGATAGCATATTCGGTTTGTCTTGACAATCCGAACGATACGAGCATGAAGACAAGATGAAGACGCGGGGACGGTCCTTGCTGTCCTCATTTTGAAATGAGGACAGCAAGGACCGTCCCCGCGTCTTCATCCCCTGGAGAAATAATGATGAATACCCACTCGTTCATACGCATCGACCTGCCGTTTGACGACGGCGGCACGGATCCGGCTTTCCGCGAAAAGGCGGAACAGAGCCTGCGCAAAAAGTTCAAAAGAGAACTGCAGAGCCCTTTTTTAAAGGCGCTCAAACAGTACCGGCTGATCCAAAACGGCGACCGGGTGGCGGTGTGCATCTCCGGCGGCAAGGATTCCATGCTGATGGCCAAGCTCTTTCAGGAGGTCCTGCGCCACTCCGAGGTGGATTTTACCGCAGAATATCTGGTGATGGACCCGGGCTATAACCCCGAAAACCGGAGGCAGATCGAAGAAAACGCGCGCCTGCTGGGCGTTCCGCTCACCATCTTCGAAACACAGATCTTTGACGCCGTCTACACCGTCAAAAACTCTCCCTGCTATCTCTGCGCCCGCATGCGCCGCGGCTATCTCTACCGCTTTGCGCAGGAACTGGGCTGCAACAAGATCGCGCTGGGGCATCACTTTGACGACGTGATCGAGACCCTGCTGATGGGCATGCTCTACGGTGCGCAGATCAAGGGCATGATGCCCAAGCTTCACAGCACCAATTTCCCCGGCATGGAACTGATCCGCCCGCTCTATCTGGTGCGGGAGGACGACATCAAGGCCTGGCGCGACTACAACGGCCTGCACTTTCTGCAGTGTGCCTGCCGCTTTACCGAAAGCATCGCCGCGGCCGCGGCCGGTGAGACCGACAATCCCTCCAAGCGCCAGGAGATCAAGGAACTGATCCGCGAATTGAAAAAGCAGAATCCGGACGTGGATAACTGTATCTTTAAGAGCATGGAGAACGTGAACATCGACACCGTGCTGGCTTATAAAAAGGGCGGCGTGAAGCGGTCTTTTTTGGAAGATTATGACGAACTGTAGAGATTCTTCGACTCCGTCCTGACGGGCTTCGCTCAGTATGACAGCCGCAAAACGCAAAAACCCGCCTCGGATGATCCCGGGCGGGTTTTTTAACGTGCATACAGTACTGTCTGCCGTCTTTGCTACAATTCCTCTTTGGAAAACCGCAGAAAACCGTCGCCGCGGATCTCGCTTGCGTCCGTCAGGATAAAGAAGGCCGTGGGATCCTCTTCCGACACGATCTCCTTCACCACGCTGGCCTCCTTGGGCGAGACCGCGCACAGGAGCATCGGCCGTTCGGCGTCGGTATAGGCGCCCTTTGCGGAGATGCGCGTCACCCCGCGCTCCAGCTCCGTCATCACGCGCTGCGCGATCCGCTCCTGTTTTTCGGAAATGATAAAGGCCATGACCGAGTTCTTGAAACCGGCGATCACACGGTCCGCCACGATGCTGGAGAGCACCACGCTCACCACCGCGTACAGCGAGCTTTCCAGCCCGAAGATCCACGCGGAGAGCGCGATCACCACCGCGTCGAGCAGCGGGAAGATGGAGGACGTCTTTAAATGCGGGAAGAAGTGCTGGATCAGCGCCGCGACCGTATCGGTGCCGCCGGTGGTCGCCTTGCCCAGAAATACCAGGCCCAGTCCCACGCCGATCACCGCACCGCCGATCACGGACGTCAAAAACAGGTTTTCCGGCACCGGACCGACCTCCGGGATCACGTACAGCCAGCCGGTAAAAAGCACCGCGGCGATGAACGTGCGCCGCATAAAAAACCAGCCGCGGATGATGATGGCCAGCACGATGAGCGGCACGTTGAAGATCACGTTGCCGAGCCACACCGGGATGCCGCCGTCCACCACGCCCTTTGTGATCTCCTGCAGCAGAATGGCCAGACCGGTAAACCCGCCCGGCACCATGTTGGACGGCGTATAAAACAGGTTCGCAGCAACAGCCATAAGCCCTGTTCCAAGAGCGATCCGCACGTAGTCCAGGGCTTTTTCTTTTTGCTGTTCCTTTTTGATCATTGCGGCTGTCATGACCGCTTACTGATCGATATCCTGCGCGTTGAACCGCTGCGCACCCGGCTGTCCCGCATTAGGGGTATTCCTATAGGGCTGGCCCATATTCGGCTGACCCATGTTAGGCTGATTCATATTGGGCTGACCCATGTTAGGCTGATTCATATTGGGCTGCCCCATGTTCGGCTGGGCGTTCATCCCCTGAAAATCGGGTGCCGGGCCGTTGTAAGCCGGGTTCTTCCCGGTCTGCGCCGCCAGCAACTGGCTCATCATGATATTGGACTGGACCTGTTCGTTGATCAGCTGGCGCATCAGGCCGTTCTGCTGTTCCAGAAGCATGCAGCGTCT
>CACZPX010000107.1 GCA_902783095.1 uncultured Lachnospiraceae bacterium | reverse complement strand
TGCCGCGTCCTTCACGCCGCTTCCTATAAGGACGGCCAGGACGGGATGTCCGGTCACGGCGGCCAGTTCGCGCGCCTTGCCCACCAGCTCCAGCGATACCGGGTGGACCTTTCCGCCGCGCTGTTCGGCAAAGACGGCCACGCCGTTCCACTCCGCCTTGTCGCACACGGGGCGTTCTTCCTTTTCAAAGGTCACGGCGCCGACCGGGCCCTTTTTGACGCAGAGCATGCACAGCCGGCAGGCCGGGCTCACGGTCAGGCGGCCGTTTTCTTCGGCCAGCGCGCCAAAGGGACAGAGCGCGGTCAGCTGCGCTGCGGCAGCGGCGTCGATCTTGTCATGATGCAGGAGCAGACCCATCACACACCTCCCGTAAATTTTCTCGCGGCCAGGATCCCGTGCAGCTTTGCGGCCAGGACGTCCGCGCCGCCCTCAAACTGCTCTTTGTCCACGGACGATTCCGGCGGGAAGATCCGCTCCACCTGCGTGGGGGAACCCTTTAAGCCGCAGCGGGAGACGTCCAGCCCGTCTATGTCCGCGGCGGTCAGCACGGTCACGGCATCTGCCGGCGTTGCAAACCTGCGGCGGAAGGAGGGGAGCCTGGGCGTGCAGGCGTCCTTGTCGATGGTGAGCAGGCAGGGCAGCTGCATGCGCTGCGTCTGGAAGACGTCGTCCAGGTTCATGGTGACCGTCACGCCGTCCGCGTTTACGTCGTCCACGGACAGGACGTTGGCGGCGTGCTCGATGCCCAGGGCCTCCGCCAGTTCCGGCCCCACCTGCGCGGTGTCGCCGTCCGTCGTCTGCTTGCCGCAGAGGATCAGGTCAAAAGCGCCGGCCTTTTCGATACAGCATTTTAAGGCATAGCCGGTCGCCTGCACGTCCGAGCCCGCAAACACGCGGTCGCTCAGCAGAAAGGCGCGGTCCGCGCCCATGTACAGGGTCTCCAGCAGGGCGGATACGGCCTGGTTCGGGCCCATGGATACGGTCGTGACCGTGGCGCCGCCCACGCGTTCGCTGATGCGGAAGGCCATCTCCAGGGCGTAAAGATCATAGGGGTTGAGCTTGCTGCTCGTCCCGTCGCGTTTTAAAACGCCGGTGACCGGGTCCACTTCCACGCTGGTGGTCCCCGGCACCTGCTTGACGCATACGATGATGTTCATGGATTCCTCCTGCGACTGTCCGGCCGCCTGCGGGCAGAGCCTCCCGGGCGGTACGGAATACTGTTTTCATTATACCATCCGGCCAGCGGGGATGTACAGAGGCAAGCGGAATGCGGGACTTTGCAAAGAACGCGTGAAACCGCGCTGCAAACGGTTGTCCGATCCCTGAAACTGCGCTATAAAAAAGGTGAGCGATTCTGTCGCGACACCGACAGTTTTACGGGAAAGGAAGGGCGGATATGAATATCAGAGAGCTGTCAGAGCAGCTGCGGAGCGGCAAACTCACCTGTATAAATCTCGCAGAGGCCTGCCTGCGGGCGATCGCGAAGAACGACCGGGCCGGGAAAGGCCTAAACAGCGTGGCGGAGCTGGATCCGAACGTGCTGTTTTCGGCGCGGGCACTGGACGATGAACTGCGCGCCGGCAAGGTGCGCGGCCCGCTGCACGGCATTCCGGTGCTGTTAAAGGACAACATCGACGTGAAGGGCCTGCATACCACGGCCGGTTCGCTGGCCCTGAACGACCTGATCGCGCGGGAAGACGCGCCGGTCGCCGCCAGGCTGCGCAAGGCGGGCGCGCTGATCCTCGGCAAGACGAACCTTTCCGAGTTCGCGCACTTTATGGCCATGAAGGCGCCATCCGGCTACAGTTCGCGCGGCGGGCAGGTGCTGCACGCGTACGATCCGACGGTGAACCCGTCCGGCAGCTCGTCCGGCTCAGCGGTGGCGGTATCCGCGCGGTTCGCCCCGGTCACCATCGGCACGGAGACGGACGGTTCGCTGATGTTTCCGGCCGCGGTCAACGCCGTCTGCACCATAAAACCGACGGTGGGGCTGGTGCCGCGCACGGGTATCGTGCCCATCAGCCATGTGCAGGACACCGCGGGCCCCATGGGGACTTGCGTGGAGGATCTGGCGCTGGTGCTGCAGGTGATCGCCGGCCCGGACGGGGCGGACGCGGCTACGGAAAACTGCAGACCGGCGGATTATACGGCGGCGCTGGACCCGGACGGAACCGGTCTTACGGTGGGGATCTGCCGAAACGGCGCGGACGAGGACGCGCTGGCCTGTCTGGACCGCGCGGAGAGGATCCTGCGAAACGCCGGCGTGACCCTGAAGTTTACGGATTTCGCGGACACGCGCCTGAAGGACTGGGAACTGTTCCCCGAAGAATTCAAATACGGCCTGGACCTGTACCTGTCGCAGCATGACGCGGCGTGCCGCTGCCTTGGGGACGTGATCGCGTTCAACAACGCGCACCGCGCGCAGTGCCTGCGGTACGGGCAGGATCTGCTGGACGCCAGCGACGCGACCGACGGCAGACTTGCGGACAGTGCGTATATCCTGCACCGCCTGGAGGTGGAGCGGGACGCGCACCTGCTTCTGGACGGCGCGATGGAGGCGGCGGGCGTGGACTGCCTGCTGTGCGCCGGGAAATTCCCGCAGGGAAATCTGGCGCCGGTGTCCGGCAACCCCTGCCTGAGCCTGCCCGCGGTAAAGGTGACGGAGGACCTGTTTGCACCCCTCAGCTACCAGCTGCTGGGCAAGCCCTACGGCGAGGCGGCGCTGCTGCACGCGGCGTATATACTGCAGCAGGCGCTGGGCATTGAAAACCGCCCGGCTTGGGTAGAGATGCCGTTCTGAGGACGCGGGGACGGTCCTTTCTGTCCTCATCTCGAATCGGTGAGCGAGGACGCGGGGACGGTCCCCGTGTCTTCATTCACCTCGAACCGGTGAGGACGCGAAGGACCGTCCCCGCGTCTTCACGTGTCTCATGTCTTCATGCGGTAGGGGGCATTGCCAAAAACCGCTACCTGCCGCGCACGTTTTGTAGTATCATGGCAAGGGACCCGCAGAAGCGGGACGGACGGCCGCGAAGATACGGGGAATTTACCCCGCCCGCGGCAAGGAGTGACTATGACAAGAGATCTGGATTATTTGAAACTGCTGGGACACGAGTTTCCCGACGCGGCAAGCTGCGCCGCGGAGATCATCAACCTGAGCGCCATTCTGGGCCTGCCCAAGGGCAACGAATACTTTTTCTCGGACATCCACGGGGAGTACCGCAGCTTCATCCATCTGCTGCGCAGCGCCTCCGGCGTGGTGCGCGCGCGCATCCGCGAGGTGTTCGGCAACTATATGTCGGAGGCCGATCAGCTGGCGCTGGCCAACCTGATCTACTATCCCACGGAGACGCTGGCAAGAATGCACCGGGAGAAGACCGTCACCGACGAGTGGTACCGCATCACCATCCACCAGCTGGTGATCGTCTGCCGCATGGCGGGCTCCAAATTCACCCGCAGCAAGGTGCGCAAGGAGATCTCGCAGACCTTCGCCTACGCCATCGACGAGCTGCTGCACATCGACGAGACGGAGCCCAACAAGAAGCTGTATTATCAGGAGATCATAGGCGCGGTGATCGCCACGGAGGCCGCGGAGGACTTTATCGTGGCGCTCTGCGACCTGGTGCACAGCCTGCTGATCGACAGTCTGCACATCATCGGCGACCTGTTCGACCGCGGCCCGCGCGCGGACTACGTGGTGGACGAACTGATGAAGTTCCACGACGTGGACCTGCAGTGGGGCAACCACGACGCGAGCTGGATGGGCGCGGCCTGCGGCAACGGCGCCTGCATCGCAACGGTGCTGCGCATCGCCACCAGCTACAATTCCTTTGACGTGCTGGAAGACGGCTACGGCATCAACCTGCGCCCGCTCTCCATGTTCGCGGCGGACGTGTACGGGGACGATCCCTGCACCTGCTTTAAGCCGCACCTGCTGGACAAGAACGAATACGACTCGGTGGACCCGGAGCTGGCCGCCAAAATGACCAAGGCCATCACCATCATCGAGCTCAAGCTGGAGGGGCAGCTGATCAAACGGCATCCGGAGTACAACCAGGACGACCGGCTGATGCTGCACCGGATCGACTACGAAAAGGGCACCATCGACTATTTCGGGACCACCTATCCCTTAAAGGATACGAACTTCCCCACCGTCGACCCCGCGGACCCGTACGCGCTGAGCCCGCAGGAGGCTGCGCTGATGGAGACGCTCACCTACTCCTTCCTGCACTCCAACCGGCTGCAGCGGCACATCCGCTACATCTATTCGCACGGCTCCATGTACAAGATCTGCAACGGGAACCTGCTGTTCCACGGCTGCATCCCCATGGACGAAGACGGCAACTTTATCGTGTGGCAGACGGCGGACGGCGCGTTTTCCGGCAAGGCGCTGATGGACTACCTGGAGGGGCGCATCGTCGACGCCTATTTCCTGGATTCGGACGAGGCGCCTGAGCGCAAGCAGGACGCGGTGGATCTGCTGTGGTATCTGTGGAGCGGCCCCATCTCGCCGCTGTTCGGCAAGGACAAGATGGCGACGTTCGAGCATATCTTTATAGAGGAACCGTCGCTGTCGGTGGAGCATTACAACGCCTACTACCGGTTCTCGCACGAGCCGGAGACCTGCGACCGCATCTTTGCGGAGTTCGGGATCGATCCGGCGCGCGGCCACATCATCAACGGGCACGTTCCGGTGAAGGTGGCCAAGGGCGAAAAGCCGGTCAAGGCCAACGGCAAGCTCTACGTGATCGACGGCGGCCTGTCCAAGGCCTACCATAAAAAGACCGGCATCGCGGGCTATACGCTGATGTTCGGCTCGCGCAGCATCGCGCTGGCGGAGCATCGTGAATTCGTGGAAGGCGGGGAGAATTCACCGGAACTGCAGGTGACGGAGACCATGCCGCACCGGCTGCTGGTGCGCGACACCGATCAGGGCAAGGTGATCGAACGGAACATCGAAGATCTGAAGGAACTGCTGGACTGCTACCGGCAGGGACTGATCAAGGAAGAGGCCAAGCGGCGCGGCTGAAACCGGCAGGTTTGGCAACGTTATTGCTTTTTCCGATAACAGGCATCCGGATTTGTTTGCATTATTATCGATTCTGCTACTGCTTAAACACGGAATGATATGGTAAAATATTATACATAACGAACGTTTCCGGAGGCTCGTGATGACAAGAGACCTGGACCAGATCCTGAAAGATCAGAAGAGCAGACTGCGGGTCAGTATGACGGTATGTGCTTCTCTTTTGGTCGCGGCAGCGGTGCTGCTGATCGCGAAACAGGGGATGGGCTGGGTCTTTTTGTGCATGGCGGCGGTGATGGCTGCCGCGCTGTTTCTGCAGCAGAGACGCTTCCGGGAAGAACTGGCAAAGATCGCAAACCGGGAGGCGCTGGAAAAGGAGCTGTCCCGGGGCGGCGGCAGATACTGGGAGGCCTTTTCTTTGGTGCTGACCGCGGATTACGCCATTTTGGAGCGGCCGTCCCTGCAGATCTACCCGCTCGCCCAAATGGACAAGTTTGAGGTGGGCCTGGCAGGAGAGGCGCGCAAGGTACTGTTTTTAACGGACCGTTCGGGGACCAGACACCCGATCGCCGAGGCCCGCAGGGGGGAGGCGGCCGAGCAGGCGTTTGACGAGGTCTACGGGCGGATCCGCGACCGCTTTCACGCGTTAAAAGAAGATCGAGAGGAGAAAGAACAATGAAAGTAGGATTTATCGGACTCGGCATTATGGGGCGTCCTATGGCAAAGCACCTGGTCGCAGCGGGCCTGGACGTTATGGTATCGGACTTAAATCCGGTCCCGGTACAGGAACTGGTGGCGGACGGCGCCAAGACCGGCACATACGCCCAGATCGGTGAACAGTGCGATATCGTGATGACCATCCTGCCCACGGGCGCCATCGTGCAGTCCGTACTGTTCGGCGAGGACGGCGTGGCGGCGCACTTAAAGCCCGGCAGCATCGTGGTGGACCACAGCTCGGTCACCCCGGTCGAGTCGCACGAGTGCTATGACAAACTGAAGGAGATCGGCGTGGACTTTCTGGACGCTCCGGTATCCGGCGGCGAACCCGGCGCCAAGGCCGGCACGCTGGCCATCATGGTGGGCGGCGACGAGCCGGTGTTTGAGAAGGCCAAAGAGGTGATGCAGCCCTACGCCTCCTCCATCCTGCTGACCGGCGGCTGCGGCAGCGGCAGCATCACCAAGTTGGCCAACCAGATCATCGTGAACAACAATATCGCCGTCGTGTCCGAAGCCCTGACCTTCGCGGTGAAGGCCGGCGCCGATCCGGAAAAGGTCTACAAGGCCATCCGCACCGGTCTGGCGGGTTCCGCCGTATTGGACGCCAAGGCCCCGATGATGTACAACCGCAACTTTGTTCCGGGCGGCACCATCAAGGTCAACCACAAGGACATCACCAACGTGGTGAAGACCGCGCACGCCATCGACGCGCCCATCCCCTACACCGCGCAGCTGTATGAGATCATGCAGACCTTAAAGGTACACGGCCACATGATGGACGATCACTCCGGCATCGTGCAGTACTTTGAGGCGCTGGCGGACGTAAAGGTGGAAAAGAAGGGGGAATAAAATATGAAGCTTGACGCGAAGGTCCTGGAGAGCTACCCGGCGGTGGATGCTGCGGCGGTGGACGCGCTCTTAAACGCGGAGATCGCGGAAAACAACAAGAAGATCGTGGTCCTGGACGACGATCCCACCGGCGTGCAGACCGTGCACGACATCAGCGTGTACACCAACTGGGACAAGGACAGCATCCGCCAGGGCTTTGAGGAAGCGAATAACCTGTTCTATATCATGACCAACTCCCGCGGCTTTACGGCGGAGCAGACCACGAAGGCGCATCACGAGATCGCGGCGGTCGTGGACGAGGTCGCGCGCGAGACCGGCAGGGAGTACATTTTCATCAGCCGCAGCGACAGCACGCTGCGCGGTCACTATCCGCTGGAGACGATGCTGCTGCGCGAAGACTACGAAAAGTACACCGGCAAGCAGATCGACGGCGAGATCCTTTGCCCGTTCTTTAAGGAGGGCGGCCGCTTCACCATCGACAACGTGCACTACGTCAAGTACGGCAGCGAGCTGGTGCCGGCCAACGAGACGGAGTTCGCAAAGGACAAGACCTTCGGCTATACGGCGGCCACCATGCCCGACTACGTGGAGGAGAAGACCGGCGGCGCCTTCAAGGCGAAGGACGTGGTGGGCATCTCCCTGGCGGACCTGCGCAGCCAGGCCTACGACAAGATCCAGGCGCAGCTGATGGCGGTGAAGGACTTCAACAAGATCGTCGTGAACGCCGTGGACTATATCGACGTGAAGGTGTTCTGCGTTGCCCTGTACCGCGCCATGAAGGCCGGCAAGGTGTTCATGTTCCGCACGGCGGCGGCCATCGTGAAGGTGATGGGCGGCGTGACGGACCAGCCCCTGCTGACCCGCGAGAAGATGGTGCAGACCGAGACGGACAACGGCGGCGTGATCGTGGTGGGTTCCCACACGGAAAAGACCACCAAGCAGCTGGAATGCTTAAAGACCTTAAAGGACATTGAGTTTATCGAACTGGACGCCACGCTGGTGCGCGACGAGGCTGCCTTTGCGGCCGAAGTGCAGCGCTGCCTGGATCTGGAAAACAAGTGCATCGCGGCCGGAAAGACCGTGTGCTGCTACACCACCCGTGCGCTGATCACGGCGGACACCGGCAACAAGGAGGACGAGCTGCGGCTGTCCGTGCGCATCTCCGACGCCGTGCAGTCCCTGGTGGGCAGACTGTCCGTCACCCCCAGCTTTGTGATCGCCAAGGGCGGCATCACCTCCAGCGACGTGGGCACCAAGGCACTGGCCGTGAAGAAGGCCAACGTGCTGGGCCAGATCCGTCCCGGCATCCCGGTGTGGCAGACCGGCGACGACTCCCGCTTCCCGCATATCCCGTACGTGATCTTCCCGGGCAACGTGGGCGAGGCGGAGACGCTGAAGGAAGCCGTGGAGATCCTGCTGGCAAAGTAAGAAAAGGAGAGCCTGACCCATGCTGGAATGTGTAGTGATCGCCGACGATCTGACCGGCGGAAACGCGACGGGCGTTCTGCTGCGCAAGATGAACTACCGGGCGAACACCGTGCTGAACCTTTCCGCGGTGGACGCGGAGACCCTGCGGGAGAGCGACTGTGTGATCTATCCCACGGATTCCCGCGGGATCAGTCCCGAACTGGCCTACGAGCGGGTCTACGCGGCCTGTGAGGCCCTGGCGGGCGAAGACGTCAAGGTATATGCGCACAGGATCGACAGCACGCTGCGCGGCAATCTGGGCAGCGAGACCGACGCCATGCTGGACTGCCTGGGGCCGGACTACATCGCCATTGCCGCCCCCTGCTTCCCGGCCACGGGACGCATCGTCTGCGGCGGCTTTATGCTGGTGGACGGCATTCCGCTGCACAAGACCGGCATCGCGATCGACCCCAAGACCCCGGTAAAGTCCTCCGACGTGGTGGAGCAGTTCCGCAGGCAGAGCAAATACGGGGTGGCGCGGATCCTGATGGACGAGATGATGCGGGGCCCGTACTATCTGGCGGACCGGATCGGCGCGCTTGCAGAAGCGGGCAACCGGACCATCGTCTTTGACTGCATCACGCAGGAGGATCTGGACCTGATCGCGGACGCCGCGATCGAGAGCGGAAAAAAGATCATCGCGGTCGATCCCGGCGTGTTCACGGCGACCATGGCGCGCAAGCTGATCGCGCCCAAGGAGTCCCGGCCGTCCGGCCTGATCCTGGCGGTCGTGGGGAGCGTCCACCCGAATACGCGCGCGCAGATGGAACACCTGTGGCTGTCCCAGCGCACGGCGGGCGTGATGGTGGAAACCAGAAGGCTTTTGGAGAGCGAAGCGGCCCGCGAACAGGAGATCCGCCGCGTGGTGGAGGAGATCCTGGCGCAGACCGGTGACCATCAGATCCTGACCGTGACCGGCGACGGCATCTATCCGGAAAACCGCATCGATTTTAAACCCTACATGGAAGCGATGCAGTGCTCCATGGACGACGTGACGGGCATCATCAACCGCTCCTTTGCGGAGATCGCCTGGCGGCTCTTCTGCGCCAAGCCGGCCTTCCGCGCGCTGTACACCAGCGGCGGGGACGTGACGGTCGCCGTATGCGAGCGTTTCGGCACGGCGGGCCTGCGCCTGCGCGAAGAGGTTTTGCCGCTGGCGGCCTACGGGACCTTCCTAAAGGGGTCCTTTGACGGGGTGCACATCATCACCAAGGGCGGCAGCCAGGGCGGTGAGGACGCCATCGCGCGGTGCATCACCTACTTAAAAGAGAAACTGTTTATCTGATCTTAACCGGGCCCCGCGCGGGCCCGGCGGAGATAATCATCCGGCGCAGAGCCGGAGGAAGGGAGGAGAAAGAGGAGTGAAGAAACCTTTGATCGCAGTTCCTTTGGGCGATCCGGCCGGTATCGGCCCCGAGATCGTGGTCAAGTCCGTGGCAGACAAAGAACTGTTTGCCATTACCGACTGCATCGTGATCGGCGACAAAAAGGTGGTGGAGAACGCGGTGAAGATCACCGGCGAAAACCTGGCGGTGAACGTCGTCGCGGATCCCGCGGACGGAGATTACCGCGAGGGCGTCTTAAACCTGATCGACCTGGACAACATCGACATGGAGAAGTTCGAGTTCGGCAAGATCTCCGCGATGTGCGGCAAGGCGGCCTTCGAGTACATCGAAAAGAGCATCCGCCTGACCATGGACGGCAAGGCGGACGCCGTGGCGACCACCCCCATCAACAAGGAGTCGCTGCATGCGGCCGAGATCAACTTTATCGGCCACACCGAGATCTTCGGCGCCCTGACCGGGACGGAGGATCCGCTCACGATGTTCGAGACCAACGGCATGCGCGTGTTCTTTCTGACCAGACACCTGTCGCTGCGCGCCATGCTGGACCAGATCAAGAAGGAACGCATCATCGACTACGTGGTCCGCTGCACGGAGGCGCTGCGGCGTCTCGGCGTGACCGAGGGGACCATGGCCGTGGCAGGCTTAAACCCGCATTCCGGCGAACACGGACTGTTCGGCTGGGAAGAGGTGAACGAGATCGCGCCTGCCGTGGAAGAGCTCAAGAAGATGGGCTACGACGTAGCCGGACCCGTGCCCGCGGATTCCGTGTTCCATCAGACCGCGCTCGGGAAGTACAATTCCGTTCTGTCCCTGTATCATGACCAGGGGCACATCGCCACCAAGACGCTGGATTTTGACCGTACCATCTCCATCACGAACGGCATGCCGATCCTGCGCACCTCGGTGGATCACGGTACCGCCTTTGACATTGCCGGCAAGGGCATCGCCGGCGCCGTGAGCATGAAGGAAGCCATCCGCCTGGCGGCGAAGTACGCACCGTATTTCACCAGATAAGACGGAACATTTTCACAAAAGAGGAGAGGAGAGACTCTAATGGAAATTAACGGTACAAGAATGTTGATCGGTCTGCTGATCGGTATCGCAGTCCTGATCATTCTCGTATTGAAGACCAAGATCCAGGCCTTCCTGGCCCTGATCCTGGCAACGATCATCGTGGGCCTGATCGGCGGCATGCCGCTGTCTGCGACCACCATCGTGGATGCGGCCGGCGCGGAAAAGTCCGGCGTCAGCATCATCAACTCCATCACGGGCGGCTTTGGCGGCACCCTGGGCAGCATCGGTATCATCATCGGCTTCGGCGTGATGATGGGCCAGATCTTTGAGGTGTCCGGCGCCGCAAAACGCATGGCCTATACCTTCTTAAAGCTCTTTGGCAAGGGCAAGGAAGAAGAGGCGCTGGCCATCACCGGTTTCCTGGTATCCATCCCGATCTTCTGCGATTCCGGTTTCGTGGTGCTGTCCCCCATCGCAAAGGCGCTGTCCCGGACCACCAAGAAGTCCGTGATCAGCCTGGGCGTCGCGCTAGCAGCCGGCCTGGTCATCACCCACTCCCTGGTGCCTCCGACACCCGGCCCGCTGGGCGTCTGCGGTATCTTCGGCATTGACGTGGGTATCTTTATCCTGCTGACCATCGTGCTGGCCCTGCCCATGGCGGTCGCCTGCATCATCTACGCCAGAAAGAGCCTGGCCAAGAAGTTCTATCGCATCCCGGACGAGGACGGCAACATCACGGAAGCGCCTTATCGTGAGCCCGACTACGAGGCGGCGTTCCACATGGATATGGAAGGCGTGCCCGGCGCGCTGGCGTCCTTTATGCCCCTGCTGCTCCCGATCGTTCTGATCCTGATCAACACCATCGCTTCCGCGGCCGGTGCCGAGGGTGCGTTCTGGAAAGCCCTGATCTTCCTGGGCCAGCCCATCGTGGCCGTCGGCATTGGCCTGATCGTCGCCATCTTTACGCTGGGCAGACCGTTCAGCAGACAGACCATCTTACAGGAGATGGAAAAGGGCATGGCCTCTGCGGGTATCATCATGCTGGTGACCGGCGGCGGCGGCGCGCTCGGCCGCATCATCACCGACTCCGGTCTGGGTGCCTATATGGCAGCCGGCCTGGCCAAGACCGCTATCCCGCTGATCCTGCTTCCGCTGCTCATCTCCACGCTGATGCGCTTTGTGCAGGGTTCCGGTACGGTCGCCATGACCACCGCGGCCTCCATCACCGCTCCGATCATGATCGCCGGCGGCGCAAGCCCCATGCTGGGCGCCATTGCCTGCTGCGTGGGTTCCCTGTTCTTCGGCTACTTCAACGACAGCTATTTCTGGGTCGTCAACCGTACCCTGGGCGTCTCCGAAGCAAAAGAGCAGCTGCGCATCTGGTCCGTGACCTCCACCATAGCCTGGGCTGTAGGTGTGGTAGAAGTATTGATCTTGAGCATATTCATGTGATCCGACAGGGTCCCGGGCGCAAGGCCGGCACCGTGCTTGCACGGGGGCCGGCCTTTGCATTTGGGACCCGCCCCCTCATGAGCATGGAGCGGCGTTTCCCGCTGATTTTTCATCCATTGGACATCCTGTAAATATTCTGCTATATTTATAACATCACTGTTTATCACACCCCTAAAGGAAAGCCTGCAATGAAAAACGCAATGAAAAAAACCCTCGTCACGGCAGCCTGTTTTATCCTCCTTTTCCTCTTTGCCGTACCGGTATTTGCCGAAAGCAGCCCGGTGGTGGCCTCCGGAAAGTGCGGGAAGAACGTCCGGTGGAAGTACCAGAAAGACGGCACGCTGACCCTTTGGGGTACCGGCGCCACCTACGATTACGATTATGCCCAGTTTGATCCGGACGTAAAGCCGGGCGTGGGCTGGTGGAAATTCCGTCGGGACGTGAAGAAGGTCGTTGTAAGAGAGGGGATCACCTATCTGGGGAATTATCTCTTCTTTGAAATGGGGGCCCGGTCGTTCCGGCTGCCGAGTACGCTCACCAAATTTGGCTTCATGGCTTTGGGAAACTGTCCCGGCGGCAGCAATATCACCTACAACGGGACCATAAAAACATGGAAGCGGATCAAAGCCTACGATGAACCGCTCAATAAGACCTTCGCAGCCACCACGCTGGAGGGCAGCGAAGCGGTGGGCGGCTTTACCCGGGGGTACATTCCCTACTGCCGCGGCCTGTACGGCGGCAGCACCTACCCGGTCGTTTTCATAGCAAACGGCGGCAAGGGGACCATGAAGAAGATGACAGGGACCGCCGGGGAACCCTTTACGCTGCCGGCCAACCGTTTCACAATGGTGGGATTTACGTTCGAAGGCTTGAAAGTGGACTGCACCGGGAGTGTGATAAAAGATAAGGCGACCGTCAAAAACCTTTACGACAAAAAGGTAGGCCCCTGCGACGAGCCGGACGACGTGGTGCGGCTGTACGCCATGTGGAAACAGAACCGGTATACCGTAAAGTTTTCCGCCAACGGCGGCACCGGCAGCATGACGGCCAAAAAGTACTACTGGGGACAGGAAAACCAGCTGCCGGCAAACCGGTTTAAGCGCACCGGCTACACCTTTGCGGGCTGGAATACCAAAAAGGACGGCAGCGGGACGGCCTATAAGAACAGGGCCACGGTGGTATCGCTGAGCAAAAAAGACGGGGCCACGGTAACGCTGTACGCGCAGTGGAAGAAAAACGCCGTAAAGGGGAAGGTGACCCTAAGCGGAAACGACACCGTAACGGCGGGCTTTTCCATCAGGCTTTCCGCCGCGGTCACGCCCTCTTCGGATTCCGTGACCTATTCCAGTTCCGACACCGGCGTAGCGACCGTGAGCAGCAGCGGAAAGGTGCGCGGCGTATCGTCCGGGACCGCGGTGATCACCGTGCGCACCTCCAGCGGCGCCACCGCGAAGAAGACCATAACGGTAAAGTCCAACGCGAAGTATTTCTATCCGTCCTCTTCCGTAGGCGATTACGGCAGCGGGGTGCGGATCGTGGCCAAAAAACTGTCCTATTCCGGCGGGAACCTGGTGCTCAGGGCTTACGTGGTCAACAACACCCGGTATACCGTCAACGGCTACAACTACGTTAAGGCGTCCGTGTCCGCGGGCGGCAGCCGCATCGCGTCCCAGCGGTTCGGGACCCTCCGCCTGGATCTGGCACCGTATTCCGTCAGGGAGGTGAAATTCACCTTTGACGATGCGGAATGGGTGAACCTGCGAAACGGCGCCTCGGCGAGCCTGAGCGGCACGTACTGGTACCATTGAGAAAAGCAGGCGCGGGCCCGACAAAGGGCCCGCGTTTTCGCAAGATTAGCAGGCCCGTGTGAACGTCCGCGCCTGCGCATGCGCGGACGGACCTGCGAAAGAACGTATTGCTGCAGATCAGTGACGGAGCATCTCCACCAGCTCCGGGATCACGGTCTCAAAATCGACGCCGTACCAGGGCTCCCGCGGGTTCTGCAAGGTGGCCTGTATGGTGCGGGCGGTAAAATCCGCGGCGATCCGCAGGCCGTCCTGCCAGGTTTTGCCGGCCATGACGGCGCCTACGGCCACGCTGGAAAAGATGTCGCCAGTCCCGTGATAGGAAGCGGGCACCCTGTCGTTCTGATACACGTAGTAATTGCCTCTCTGGCTGTCCAGGCCCATCACACCGGTCTTTCCCGGCTGAAGGGAGACGCCGGTCAGCGCGGCTGTCTTTGCGCCGGTCGCGGTGAGTTTGCCCAGCAGCTCCTTTACATACGTCTCGTCATAGTCGGTACGGTATTCGGTATCCGTCATAAAGCAGGCCTCGGTGATGTTGGGGAGGATCAGGTCGCCCACGGCGCACAGGGACGCGTTCTTTTTGGCGTAAGCCTCGTCAAAGCCTGTGTACAGCCTGCCGTTGTCGCCCATGGCGGGGTCTACCACGACCAGCGTCTGCGGCGTGCGGAAGGTCTCGATCAGTTCCAGGATCAGGTCGATCTCCTCCGCGGTGCCCAGATAGCCGGTGTAGATCGCGTCAAAGGTGATGCCCTCCGACTTCCAGTGGTTCATGATGGGCCGGATCTGGTCGGACAGGTCTTTAAAGGTGAAGTTCCTGAACATGGTATGCGTGGAGAGCAGCGCCGTGGGAAGGATCACGGCCTCGCTCCCGCAGGCGGAGATGAGCGGCAGGGCAACGGTGAGGCTGCACTTGCCAAGGCAGGAAATATCCTGAACGGTGAGAACTCTTTTCATAGCGGACTCCTTTTTTTGGATATAACCATCATAAAACAAAACTGACCGTATGATAACGGTCAGTTTTTGCATTTTTAACAGGGTCAAAACGGCTGCGCCGTCCGGTCAGCAGACGGGTTCCCCGTTTGTCAGCCTATGCCGCAGGTACATTCCCAGAGCCATGCCGGTATAGGCGTGCTGATACTGTCCCGTGCCAAAGTTCTGCATCAGGTCCTCCATCGGAACTTCAAAGGCGTTGATGTATTCGTCGGCGTCCAGCTCCTGCCTGCCGGTGGGCGTCAGGTCCTCCGCCAGAAAGACGGACAGGCGGTTTTTAAAGAGCGCCGGGTTGGGATTGCAGGTGCACAGCAGGGTGAGTTTGCCGGCAAGGCAGCCGGTCTCTTCGCGCAGTTCGCGCGCGGCCGTCACGGCGGGGTCTTCGCCGGGTTCGCACACGCCCGCCGGAAACTCCACGGATAGGGCCTCCATGCCGTGGCGCCACTGCTTTACCATAAAAAAGCTGCCGCCGTGTACGGGGACCACCACCACCCAGTCCGGGGCGTCTATGGCCACGTAGGTGCCGGACAGGCCGTCCGCGGCCGTCTCCTCCTGGGCGAGCACGTCGAACACGGGCGTGTGGCAGATGCTTTTTCTGGAATGTACGGTCCAGAGCAGTTTGGAATCGTCCATATTCTCCTCTTTTCTGAAAGTGTTTTTCTTCATTTTAGCCCTTTTATGCGGAGAGTCAACAGATCCCCGCGGGCGGTCTTTACATTTCTTTTACACCCCCC